>NZ_JBSGBF010000106.1:0-26949 GCF_053601115.1 Streptomyces sp. NPDC004788 | reverse complement strand
GCCGGGGCGGTTTCGTATGACGGTTGGCCTGCCTGACCTGCCTGACCTGCCTGACCTGCCTGGCCCGGTGCCCGGCCCCGCCTGACCGCCCGGTGACCCGGCCTGGCGGCTCGCGCCCGCGGCCCGGTGGCCCGGCCTGGCGGCCCGGTGACCCGGTGGTCTGGGCCGGTGGCCCGGTGGTCTGGGCCGGTGGCCCGGTGGTCCGCGCCGCCCGTGGCCCGGCGGTCCGCGCCGCGCGGCGCGCGTCGTCGGCGGCGTGCCCCGTATCCGCGTCGGGCGGCCCGGGAATTCCCCGGCCCGCCCCCGTCGTTTTCCGGACAAGCCCCGCAACGGGTCCCGGGCGGAGCACCATGGTCTTGACGGCGGTCGTCTCAGCACTCAGCCGCGTGAGCACCGGCACCGTCAGGTCGATACGATGGCCTTTCCGGGCCTGACCGGGGGACCCGGAACCTCCCCCAGACCCCGTCCGGGGGGACCTTAGAGGAGCGCTCTTGCCAGACGAGGCCCAGCCACTCTCCGCCGCGCAGCCCGACAAGCAGGCCGGCCAGGCCGCGCCGGGAGCCGCCGCGTCCCAGAACCCGCCTGCGGAGACCAGGCCCAGGCCCTCGGCGCCCGCACCGGCTCCGGCCGCCCGGCCCACGCCGGCGCCGCCGGCCCGCTCGGGCGGCTCCTCCAGCCGCGTCCGCGCGCGTCTCGCCCGGCTGGGCGTCCAGCGCTCCTCCCCGTACAACCCGGTCCTCGAACCGCTGCTGCGGATCGTCCGCTCCAACGACCCGAAGATCGAGACGGCGACCCTGCGCCAGATCGAGCGCGCCTACCAGGTCGCCGAGCGCTGGCACCGCGGCCAGAAGCGCAAGAGCGGCGACCCGTACATCACGCACCCGCTCGCCGTCACCACCATCCTCGCCGAGCTCGGCATGGACCCGGCGACCCTGATGGCCGGCCTCCTGCACGACACCGTCGAGGACACCGAGTACGGCCTGGAGGACCTGCGCCGCGACTTCGGCGACCAGGTCACCCTCCTCGTCGACGGCGTCACCAAGCTCGACAAGGTCAGGTTCGGCGAGGCCGCGCAGGCCGAGACCGTCCGCAAGATGGTCGTCGCCATGGCCAAGGACCCCCGGGTCCTCGTCATCAAGCTCGCCGACCGCCTGCACAACATGCGCACCATGCGCTACCTCAAGCGGGAGAAGCAGGAGAAGAAGGCCCGCGAGACCCTGGAGATCTACGCCCCGCTGGCGCACCGGCTGGGCATGAACACCATCAAGTGGGAGCTGGAGGACCTCGCCTTCGCGATCCTCTACCCCAAGATGTACGACGAGATCGTCCGGCTCGTCGCCGAGCGCGCCCCCAAGCGCGACGAGTACCTGGCCATAGTGACCGACGAGGTCCAGGCCGACCTCCGGGCCGCCCGCATCAAGGCCACCGTCACCGGCCGCCCCAAGCACTACTACAGCGTCTACCAGAAGATGATCGTCCGCGGCCGTGACTTCGCGGAGATCTACGACCTGGTCGGCATCCGCGTGCTCGTGGACACCGTCCGCGACTGCTACGCGGCCCTCGGCACCGTCCACGCGCGATGGAACCCGGTCCCCGGCCGGTTCAAGGACTACATCGCGATGCCGAAGTTCAACATGTACCAGTCGCTGCACACGACGGTCATCGGACCCAACGGCAAGCCGGTCGAGCTGCAGATCCGCACCTTCGACATGCACCGCCGCGCCGAGTACGGCATCGCCGCGCACTGGAAGTACAAGCAGGAGGCAGTCGCCGGCGCCTCCAAGGTGCGCGCCGACGTGCCGAAGAAGGCCGGCAAGGACGACCACCTCAACGACATGGCGTGGCTGCGCCAGCTGCTCGACTGGCAGAAGGAGACCGAGGACCCCTCGGAGTTCCTGGAGTCGCTGCGCTTCGACCTCTCCCGCAACGAGGTCTTCGTCTTCACGCCCAAGGGCGACGTCATCGCGCTGCCCGCCGGCGCGACCCCCGTCGACTTCTCGTACGCGGTCCACACCGAGGTCGGCCACCGCACCATAGGAGCCCGGGTCAACGGCCGGCTGGTGCCGCTGGAGTCGACCCTCGACAACGGCGACCTGGTCGAGGTCTTCACCTCCAAGGCGGCCGGCGCCGGACCCTCCCGCGACTGGCTCGGCTTCGTCAAGTCGCCGCGCGCCCGCAACAAGATCCGCGCCTGGTTCTCCAAGGAGCGCCGCGACGAGGCCATCGAGCAGGGCAAGGACGCCATCGCCCGGGCCATGCGCAAGCAGGGCCTGCCGATCCAGCGCATCCTCACCGGCGACTCGCTGGTCACGCTCGCCCACGAGATGCGCTACAGCGACATCTCCTCGCTGTACGCGGCGATCGGCGAGGGCCACGTCACGGCCCAGTCCATCGTGCAGAAGCTGGTCCAGGCGCTCGGCGGCGAGGAGGCCGCGACCGAGGACATCGCCGAGACCCACCCGCCGGTCCGCGGCCGCTCCAAGCGGCGCGCCGGTTCCGACCCGGGCGTGGTGGTCAAGGGCGTCGACGACGTGTGGGTGAAGCTGGCCCGCTGTTGCACCCCGGTGCCCGGCGACCCGATCATCGGCTTCGTCACCCGCGGCAGCGGCGTCTCCGTCCACCGCAGCGACTGCGTCAACGTGGAGTCGCTGTCCCGGGAGCCCGAGCGGATCCTGGACGTCGAGTGGGCGCCCACGCAGTCCTCGGTCTTCCTCGTCGCCATCCAGGTCGAGGCCCTGGACCGGTCCCGGCTCCTGTCGGACGTCACCCGCGTCCTGTCGGACCAGCACGTCAACATCCTGTCGGCGGCCGTGCAGACCTCCCGCGACCGGGTGGCCACCTCGCGCTTCACCTTCGAGATGGGCGACCCCAAGCACCTGGGCCACGTCCTGAAGGCCGTGCGGAGCGTGGAGGGCGTCTACGACGTGTACCGCGTGACCAGCGCCCGCAGGCCGTGACGGCGGCGTAAGGCGGTACGAGGAAGGGCCCCCGGCGACTCCCGCCGGGGGCCCTTCCTCGTACCGCACGGGTACGGCAGCGGACGACTCAGCCGCCGAACTCCTGCAGGCCCTTCAGCGCCTGGTCGAGCAGGGCCTGACGGCCTTCGAGCTCCTTGGCGAGCTTGTCGGCCTTGGCGTCGTTGCCCGCCGCGCGGGCCGCGTCGATCTGCTTGCGCAGCTTGTCGACCGCGTCCTGGAGCTGGCCCGTGAGACCCGCGGCGCGGGCCCGCGCCTCCGGGTTGGTGCGGCGCCACTCGGCCTCCTCGGCCTCCTGGATCGCGCGCTCCACGGCGTGCATCCGGCCCTCGATGCGGGGGCGGGCGTCGCGCGGCACGTGGCCGATGGCCTCCCAGCGCTCGTTGACGGCACGGAACGCGGCGCGGGCCGCCTTCAGGTCCGTCACCGGCACCAGCTTCTCCGCCTCGACCGCGAGCTCCTCCTTCAGCTTGAGGTTCTCGGTCTGCTCGGCGTCGCGCTCGGCGAACACCTCGCCGCGGGCCGCGAAGAACACGTCCTGGGCGCCGCGGAAGCGGTTCCACAGGTCGTCCTCGTGCTCGCGCTGGGCCCGGCCCGCCGCCTTCCACTCCGCCATCAGCTCGCGGTAGCGGGCGGCCGTCGCGCCCCAGTCGTTCGAGTTCTGCAGGGCCTCGGCCTCGGCGACCAGACGCTCCTTCGTCTTGCGGGCGTCCTCGCGCTGCGCGTCCAGCGCGGCGAAGTGGGCCTTGCGACGCTTGGAGAAGGCCGAGCGGGCGTGCGAGAAGCGGTGCCACAGCTCGTCGTCGGACTTGCGGTCGAGCCGGGGCAGGCCCTTCCAGGTGTCCACGAGCGCCCGCAGCCGCTCGCCGGCGGCGCGCCACTGCTCGCTCTGCGCCAGCTCCTCGGCCTCGGTGACCAGGGCCTCCTTGGCGGAGCGGGCCTCGTCGGCCTGCTTCGCCTTCTGGACCTTGCGCTCCTCACGGCGCGACTCCACCGTCTCGGCCAGCTTGTCGAGCCGGGCGGAGAGGGCGGCCAGGTCGCCGACCACGTGGTGCTCGTCCACCTGGTGGCGGATGTGCTCGATGGCGGCCGTCGCGTCCTTCGCCGAGAGGTCGGTGGTCCTCACCCGCTTCTCGAGGAGGCCGATCTCGACCACCAGGCCCTCGTACTTGCGCTCGAAGTAGGCCAGCGCCTCCTCGGGGCTGCCGGCCTGCCACGATCCGACGACCTGCTCGCCCTCGGCCGTACGCACGTACACGGTGCCCGTCTCGTCGACGCGGCCCCACGGGTCGCTGCTCACAGCGCCTCCTCAACATGATGCCGACGCGGGGTTCCCGCCCCTGGCATCGTCCACGGTTTCCCGGCGGGCCTCGCCCGCCCTCCACAGCGCGGCCGGCGGCCTGCGCTGCACAACGCCAATCTAGGCGAACGGCGGCCCGGCTGTCCGCACTCAGCGCGACCGAAATTCCACGGTCACGCCGGGGTGCGCCCGCCGGGCCGCCTCCGTCCCGTCCACCGGCTCACTTCTTGGTGACGGTGGCCTTCTCGATCGTGACGGCCTTCTGCGGCGCGCCGTCGCCCGAGCCGCCCTGGACGCCGGCCTTGGCCACGTCCTCGACGACCTTGACGCCCGCCGGGTCGAAGGTGCCGAACGGGGTGTAGTTCGGGGGCAGCTTGGTGTCCTTGTAGACGAGGAAGAACTGGCTGCCGCCGGTGCCCGGGCCGGCGTTCGCCATCGCCACGGTGCCCTTCGGGAAGGTGACCGTGCCGTCCTTGCCGGCCTTGCCGAGGCCGTTCAGGTTCTCGTCCGGGATGGAGTAGCCCGGGCCGCCGGTGCCGTCGCCCTTCGGGTCGCCGCACTGGAGCACGTAGATGCCCGAGGTGGTGAGGCGGTGGCACTTGGTGCCGTCGAAGAACTTCTTGTCGGCGAGGTGCTTGAAGGAGTTCACGGTGTGCGGGGCCTTCGCCGCGTCCATCGTGACCGTGATGTCGCCGACGTTGGTCTTGAGGGCCATCGTGTACGTGGCCTTCTTGTCGATCGCCATCGCGGGCTCGGGCTGCGCCGGAGTGGTCGGCGTCGCGCTCGGCGTGTCCGACGCCGAGGCCGCGCTGTCGGTGCTGTTCGAGTCGTCGCCGGACAGTGCCACCGAGGCCCACACGGCGCCGCCCGCCGCGAGCACCACCGCGAGCGACGAGGCGATGACGGTGTTCCGCCGCGCCTTGCGCCGCGCCTCCTCACGGCGCTGCTGCTGCCGCACGTACTTCTCCCTGGCGAGCTGCCGCCGCCGCTGATCGCTGCTGACCACCGGGTCCGCTCCTTGTCCTGTCGATCGTCTGTTCAGTCCTGGCCGGATGTGCCCGTACCGTATACGGGTTGGCTGTGGAACAGACACCGCCGGTAGGCTCTGATCTGCTGCATTCCGTTGCTTTCCGCATCGCCGCAGCCATCTGCCGGACGACACAGAAGGACGATCGTGCTGATTGCCGGGTTCCCCGCCGGGGCCTGGGGCACCAACTGCTACGTGGTCGCCCCCGCCGCAGGCGAGGAGTGCGTCATCATCGACCCGGGCCACCAGGCCGCCCAGGGAGTCGAGGAGACGCTGAAGAAGCATCGGCTCAAGCCCGTCGCCGTGGTCCTCACCCATGGCCACATCGACCACGTCGCCTCCGTCGTCCCGGTCTGCGGCGCCCATGACGTACCCGCGTGGATCCACCCCGAGGACCGGTACATGATGAGCGACCCGGAGAAGGCCATCGGCCGCTCCATCGGGATGCCTCTCATGGGCGAGCTGACCGTGGGCGAGCCGGACGACGTGCGCGAGCTCACCGACGGCGCCGAGCTGAAGCTCGCGGGCCTCGAAATCAGCGTCGCGCACGCCCCTGGTCATACCAAGGGGTCGGTGACCTTCAGGACCCCGGAGACCACGGAGGTTCCCTCCGTGTTCTTCTCCGGCGACCTGCTCTTCGCCGGCTCCATCGGCCGCACCGACCTGCCCGGCGGTGACATGGACGAGATGCTCGCGTCGCTGGCCCGTGTGTGCCTGCCGCTCGACAACTCGACCGTGGTCCTGTCGGGGCACGGTCCCCAGACGACCATCGGCCAGGAGCGCGCCACCAACCCCTATCTGCGGCAGGTGGCCGCCGGCCTCGGGAGCGACTTCCAGGCTCCCCGACGAGGAATGTGACGAGAGACTTCCGTGAGCACCTTCAAGGCCCCCAAGGGCACCTTCGACCTCATCCCGCCGTTCTCGGCGACGTACCTCGCCGTCCGTGACGCCATCTCCGCCCCGCTGCGGAAGTCCGGCTACGGGTACGTCGAGACGCCCGGCTTCGAGGACGTCAACCTGTTCGCCCGCGGTGTCGGCGAGTCCACCGACATCGTGACCAAGGAGATGTACACCCTCACCACGAAGGGCGGCTCGAACCTCGCGCTGCGCCCCGAGGGGACCGCCTCCGTGCTGCGTGCGGCTCTGGAAGCCAACATGCACAAGGCCGGCGGCCTGCCGGTGAAG
Organism: Streptomyces sp. NPDC004788; assembly: GCF_053601115.1. NCBI lineage: Bacteria > Bacillati > Actinomycetota > Actinomycetes > Kitasatosporales > Streptomycetaceae > Streptomyces > Streptomyces sp. NPDC004788. Next base: position 20,462 of record NZ_JBSGBF010000106.1, on the reverse strand, counting down.
CTGTGGTACTCGGGCTCCTACTACCGCTACGAGCGCCCGCAGAAGGGGCGCTACAGGCACTTCTCGCAGGTCGGTGCCGAGGCCATCGGCGCCGAGGACCCGGCGCTCGACGCCGAGCTGATCATCCTGGCCGACCAGGCGTACCGCTCGCTCGGCCTGCGTGAGTTCCGCATCCTGCTCAACTCGCTCGGCGACAAGCAGTGCCGTCCCGTCTACCGCGAGGCCCTGCAGACCTTCCTGCGCGGTCTCGACCTGGACGAGGAGACCCTGCGCCGCGCCGAGATCAACCCGCTGCGGGTCCTCGACGACAAGCGGGCCGACGTCCAGAAGCAGCTGGTCGACGCCCCGCTCCTGAAGGACTACCTGTGCGAGGAGTGCAAGGCGTACCACTCCGAGGTGCGTGAGCTGCTCACCGCGGCGGGCGTGGCCTTCGAGGACGACGCCAAGCTGGTCCGCGGCCTGGACTACTACACCCGGACCACCTTCGAGTTCGTCCACGACGGTCTCGGTTCGCAGTCCGCGGTCGGCGGCGGCGGCCGTTACGACGGCCTGTCCGAGATGATCGGCGGCCCCGCGCTGCCGTCCGTCGGCTGGGCGCTCGGCGTGGACCGCACGGTCCTGGCCCTGGAGGCCGAGGGCATCGAGCTCGACATCCCGCCGGCCACCAGCGTGTTCGCGGTGCCGCTGGGCGACGAGGCGCGCAAGGTGCTGTTCGGCCTCGTCACCGAGCTGCGCAAGGACGGCGTGGCGACGGACTTCAGCTTCGGGGCGAAGGGCCTCAAGGCCCACATGAAGAACGCCAACCGCTCCGGCGCCCGCTTCGCCGTGGTCGCCGGCGAGCGCGACCTCGCCGAGGGCGTGGTCCAGCTCAAGGACATGGAGTCCGGCGAGCAGGAGCCGGTGGCCGTGGACCGGCTGGTCGAGACGGTGAAGGCGAAGCTCGGCTGAGCCGAAGACGTGGATGAGGAGGGCCCGGCCCGCGTGTGCAGCGCGGACCGGGCCTTCCCGTACGTACGGGGCCGGCCGCTCAGCCGTCGAGATCCGTCCTTACCCACCGCTCACGCCACCCGTGCGAACGTGTGCGGCAGAATGACCGTGCCTGTGCCCCGCAGCGAGAAGAGCGAGTAGACCGACATGACCAAAGCAGCGGCCGCGAACGAGACCGCCGGGCGCGGCACCGGGCGGGAGGACTCCCGCACCATCGGCGCCGGCCGTGGCCTCGCCTGGCTCCTGGTGATCACCGGCGCCGCCGGGCTGCTGGCTTCCTGGGTGATCACGCTCGACAAGTTCAAGCTCCTCGAGAACCCGAACTTCGTCCCCGGGTGCAGCCTGAACCCGGTCGTCTCCTGCGGCAGCGTGATGAAGAGCTGGCAGGCGTCGGTGTTCGGCTTCCCGAACCCGATGCTCGGCCTCGCCACGTACTCCGTGGTGATCGCCATCGGCTTCGGCCTGCTCGCCGGCGCCCGCTACCGCCGCTGGTACTGGCTCGGCCTCAACGCCGGCATGCTCTTCGGCGTCGGCTTCTGCACCTGGCTGATGACCCAGTCGCTGTACGTGATCAACGCCCTGTGCCTGTGGTGCGTCCTCGCCTGGGTCGCCACCATCGTCATGTTCTGGTACACGACCTCGCACAACGTCCGCCGGGGCGTCATCCGTGCCCCGCAGGGCCTGCGCACCTTCTTCGACGAGTTCACCTGGGTCCTGCCCGTGCTGCACATCGGCGTCATCGGCATGCTGATCCTGACCCGCTGGTGGGACTTCTGGACCAGCTGAGGTCCACGGAGGCACACCGGGCTGTCAGTGGTCTCGCTTAGGCTTCATCAACGTGGAGCCCGACCTTTTCACCGCAGCCGCGGAAGAACGCCAGGAGAAGGACCCGGCCAGCAGCCCGCTGGCCGTGCGGATGCGCCCGCGCACCCTCGACGAGGTCGTGGGCCAGAGCCATCTGCTCAAGCCGGGCTCGCCGCTGCGCCGCCTCGTCGGTGACGGGAACGCCGACGGCAGGCACAGCCCGGCCGGTGCCTCCTCGGTGATCCTGTGGGGGCCGCCCGGCATCGGGAAGACCACCCTGGCGTACGTGGTCTCCAAGGCCACCAACAAGCGCTTCGTCGAGCTCTCCGCGATCACGGCCGGCGTCAAGGAGGTCCGCGCCGTCATCGACGGGGCCCGGCGGGCCGTGGGCGGCTTCGGCCGGGAGACCGTCCTCTTCCTCGACGAGATCCACCGCTTCTCCAAGGCCCAGCAGGACTCGCTGCTCCCGGCCGTCGAGAACCGCTGGGTGACGCTCATCGCCGCGACCACGGAGAACCCGTACTTCTCGGTGATCTCCCCGCTGCTCTCCCGCTCGCTGCTGCTCACTTTGGAGCCGCTCACCGACGACGACCTGCGCGGACTGCTCCACCGGGCGCTGACGGAGGAGCGCGGACTCGGCGGGGCGGTCACCCTCGACGAGGACGCCGAGGCGCACCTGCTGCGGATCGCCGGCGGCGACGCCCGGCGCGCCCTGACGGCCCTGGAGGCGGCCGCCGGCGCGGCGATCGCCAAGGGGGAGCCGGCGATCAGCCTGGAGACGGTCGAGGAGACCGTCGACCGGGCGGCGGTGAAGTACGACCGGGACGGCGACCAGCACTACGACGTGGCGAGCGCCCTCATCAAGTCGATCCGCGGCTCGGACGTGGACGCGGCGCTGCACTACCTGGCCCGGATGATCGAGGCGGGCGAGGACCCCCGGTTCATCGCCCGGCGCCTGATGATCTCCGCGAGCGAGGACATCGGCCTCGCCGATCCGAACGCGCTGCCGATCGCCGTGGCCGCCGCCCAGGCCGTCGCCATGATCGGCTTCCCCGAGGCGGCGCTGACCCTGAGCCACGCCACCATCGCCCTGGCCCTGGCCCCGAAGTCCAACGCGGCGACGAACGCGATCTTCGCCGCCCGGGCCGACGTCCAGGCGGGCCTCGCCGGACCGGTCCCGCCCCATCTGCGCGACGGCCACTACAAGGGCGCGGCCAAGCTCGGCCACGCCCAGGGGTACGTGTACCCGCACGACGTCCCGGGCGCCATCGCGCCGCAGCAGTACGCCCCGGACGCGATCCACGGCCGGCGCTACTACGAGCCGACGCGCTACGGCGCCGAGGCGCGGTACGCGGACGTGGTGGAGAAGGTCCGCGAGCGCCTCAGGGGCGAGAGCTGACGAAGGCCGGGGTACGGGGCGTCCGGCGGACCCGGTACACTCGTCTGAAGTGCTGCGTCCCGTGTCCGGCTTCGGTCGGCATCACCAGAACGGGACAGGCAGCCGGAGCCCCGGCCTTCGGGCGGGGTCTCCAGGAGCGTCGCGCACCTTCGAAGGTGTCGCGGGCAACCCACCACCACCGGGAATCCCCGGAGCGGGCGGTGGGTCGTTCGCGTGCTGCACGTATGTGCCCAGACCAGGGAGCGGCTGCCCGGCAGGTCCCTCGCGGACCCGACGGGTTTCCCCGGCTGCGGATTGCGACCTCCCTAACCCTGGTGAAGCCGTATTCGAAACAGTGAGAGAGGTTGGTTCATGGCGAACCAGTCCCGTCCCAAGGTCAAGAAGTCGCGTGCCCTCGGCATCGCGCTGACCCCGAAGGCCGTCAAGTACTTCGAGGCCCGCCCCTACCCGCCGGGCGAGCACGGCCGTGGCCGCAAGCAGAACTCGGACTACAAGGTCCGTCTGCTCGAGAAGCAGCGTCTGCGCGCCCAGTACGACATCAGCGAGCGCCAGATGGCGCGCGCCTACGACCGCGCCAAGAAGGCCGAGGGCAAGACGGGCGAGGCGCTGGTCGTCGAGCTCGAGCTGCGCCTCGACGCCCTGGTCCTGCGTTCGGGCATCGCCCGCACCATCTACCAGGCCCGCCAGATGGTCGTCCACGGCCACATCCAGGTCAACGGCCAGAAGGTCGACAAGCCGTCCTTCCGCGTCCGTCCCGACGACGTCGTGATGGTCCGCGAGAAGTCGCGCAACAAGACCCTCTTCCAGGTCGCTCGCGAGGGTGGCTTCGCCGCCGAGGGCGAGACCCCGCGCTACCTGCAGGTCAACCTGAAGGCCCTGGCCTTCCGCCTCGACCGCGACCCGAACCGCAAGGAAATCCCGGTCATCTGCGACGAGCAGCTGGTCGTCGAGTACTACGCCCGCTGATCTCCAGCAGGCCGTAGTACCACCCCCGCGGTGTTCAGCCCGCCGCTTCCCCACCCCTCGTGGTGGGGGAGCCGGCGGGCTTCCGCGTGTCCGGGACCGGTGCCCGGCCGGAACGGAACGGGCGCGGCTGCGCCCCGGCGCCCGCACCCCCGGGGCCGGCCGGATCCCGGCGCTCGGCGAGCGCCCGGTCCACCGCCGCGTCCAGCGACAGCGCCTGCCCCTCGCCGTACCAGGCCGCGTACCCCTCGGCGCCGAGCGCCTCGCTCGCCTGCCGCTCGCACGACAGCCGCGGCCCGTTGAAGTGCGCCGAGCCGAACAGCGGCAGACCCACCGCGTCCCACACCGGCATCGCCGCGCCCTGCAGCACCGCCGCCTCCGCCGGATCGCCCTCCGCCATCGTCACCAGGGCGAGCAGTTCGAGCGCCAGCACCAGGCCCACCAGGTCGTGGAAGAGGTGGTTGATCGTGACGCACTCGGTGAGCAGCTCGCGCGCCGCCGCGTGGTCGCCGCCGGTCAGCGCCGCGTACGCCAGCACATAGAGCGCGTACGCCCGGGTCCAGCGCTCGCCGCGCTCCTCGCAGATCTCCCGGACCTCGGCGCACAGCGCGACCGCCCCCTCCAGATCACCCTGGAAGGCCCGCGCGAGCGCCAGCTCGACCTGGCCCATCAGGACGTTGCTGTTCAGCTCGCCCAGCTCCCGGTACGCCTCCAGGGACCGGCCGATCAGTTCCTCGGCGCGCGGCAGGTCGTCCGAGAGCAGCGCCAGACAGCCCAGCCGGTGCGTCGCGTACGCCCCCGCCATCGCGCTGCCCGACTCCCGCGCCCGCTCCGCGCACTCGTGCAGCGCCGCCACCGCCGCCGTGTCGTCGCCCTGCAGGATCGCCACGTAGCCGAGCACCCACAGCGCCTTGAGCCGCGCGTCCTCGTGCTCCGCGGCCACGCCGAGCGAGCGGTCCAGCCAGTGCCGGCCCTCCGAGAGGCGGCCGCACCCCGCCCAGTAGAACCACAGCGTCCCCGCCAGGTGCTGGGCGAGCGAGGCGTCCTCCGGCACCTCCAGGCACAGTTCGAGCGCCGCGCGCAGATTCGGCAGCGCCACGTCCGTCGCCGCCGCCACCTCCGCCTGCCGGGGACTGAACCACTCCAGCTCGCACCAGGTCGCCAGCCCCATGTACCAGTCCCGGTGCCGGCGCCGCATCCGCTCCGTGTCGCCGAGCGCCGACAGCCACTCCGCCCCGTACGCGGCGACCGTGTCGAGCATCCGGTAGCGCGGGCCCGCCGCCGTCTCCTCGCGGGCCACGAGGGACTGCGCGAGCAGTTCGCCCAGCACGTCGAGGACCCGGTCCGCGGGCAGTCCGGCGCCCCCGCACACGTACTCCACCGCCTCCAGGTCGAACGGCCCCGCGAACACCGACAGCCGCGCCCACAGCAGCCGCTCCTCCGGCGTGCACAGCTCGTGGCTCCAGCCGATCGCCGTGCGCAGCGTCTGGTGCCGGGCGAGCGCCCCCCGCCGCCCGCCGTCGAGGAGCCGGAAGCGGTCGTCGAGCCGGCGGAGCAGCTGCTCCGCCGTGAGCAGCGGCAGTCGCGCCGCCGCCAGTTCGATCGCGAGCGGGATCCCGTCGAGCCGCCGGCACAGCTCCCGCAGGATCCGCGCGTCGGCCACGCGCGCCGCCCCCGCCTCCGCCGCGCGGCCCGCGAGCAGCTCCATCGCGTCAGCGTCCGCCATCGGCGCCAGCGTGAGCACCGCCTCGCCGTCCAGCCGCAGCGGCCGGCGGCCCGCCGCCAGGACGGTGAGCCCCGGGCAGCGGCGCAGCAGCTCCCGCAGCAGCGCCGCGCACTCCTCCACCAGGTGCTCGAAGCCGTCCACCACGAGCAGCAGCCGCAGCTCGGCGAGGTGCTCCACGAGCACCTGGCGCGGCCCGCGCACGGTGTGGTCGGTCAGACCGAGCGCCTCGACCAGGGCGTGCGCCACCAGGCCGGGGTCGCGCAGGGACGCCAGCTCGGCGAGGCGGACCCCGTCGGCAAAGCGTTTCTGCAGTGCCGCTGCGGAGCGCAGCACCAGCCTGGTCTTGCCGACCCCGCCCACCCCGACGACCGTGACCAGCCGGAACTCACCGAGGAGCAGGGCCAGTTCGTCCTGTTCGGCGGCCCGTCCCACGAACCGGTTCAGCTCCGCCGGGAGATTGCTCCGTCGCATGGGACACGGAGCGTACTCACCCGCGCGCTCTCCGTACAATTCGTTCCGTGCAACTCCCGTCCCACGGGCGCTAATGCGGTACGGCGGAAGACCTCCGGCGCGATAGGGTCGGAGGACGTTTATCAACAGGGTTCCGACGACCGTCGGGGGCCCGACGACAGCAGAGAGCGGTGCGCAGTGACCGGTGGTGAGGTTGCCGGGATCCTGGTGGCCGTGTTCTGGGCGATCCTCGTCTCCTTCCTCGCCGTGGTGCTGGTGAGGCTGGCGCAGACGCTCAAGGCGACCACGAGGCTCGTCGCGGACGTGACCGACCAGGCCGTTCCGCTGCTCGCCGACGCCTCCACGGCCGTGCGCGCGGCGCAGACCCAGCTCGACCGGGTCGACGCCATCGCCTCGGACGTCCAGGAGGTCACCGCCAACGCCTCCGCGCTGTCCACCACCGTCGCCTCCACCTTCGGCGGCCCGCTCGTCAAGGTCGCCGCCTTCGGTTACGGCGTGCGCCGCGCGCTGGGCCGCGACCGGCAGGACGCGCCGGCCGCGCGCGAGCGGCGTACGGTGATCGTCGGCCGCGCCGTGCCGTCCGCGAGGCGCCGGAAGCAGAAGGGCTGAGCAGGATGTTCCGCCGTACGTTCTGGTTCACCGCGGGCGCCGCAGCCGGCGTGTGGGCCACCACCAAGGTCAACCGGAAGCTCAAGCAGCTGACCCCGGAGAACCTGGCCGTCAAGGCGGCCGACAAGGCCGTCGAGGCCGGTCACCGGCTCAAGGACCGCGCCGTGGACTTCGCCCTCGACGTGCGGGCGAACATGGCGCAGCGCGAGGCCGAGCTCGGCGAGGCGCTCGGCCTGGACGCACCCGTGGCGCCGGAACCCGGCCGGGCCCTGCCGGCCCCGCGCGGCCGGGCCGCGCTCGGCGCCCGGACCACCAGAAGCACGACAGAACCGACAGACACGACCGGCGTATACACGCTCTCGTACAACCGGAATGAGGACCACTGATGGAGTCGGCTGAAATCCGCCGCCGCTGGCTGAGCTTCTTCGAGGAGCGCGGGCACACCGTCGTCCCTTCGGCGTCGCTCATCGCGGACGACCCGACTCTGCTGCTCGTCCCCGCCGGCATGGTGCCCTTCAAGCCCTACTTCCTGGGTGAGGTCAAGCCGCCCTACACGCGCGCCTCCAGCGTGCAGAAGTGCGTGCGCACGCCCGACATCGAAGAGGTCGGCAAGACCACCCGCCACGGCACGTTCTTCCAGATGTGCGGCAACTTCTCCTTCGGCGACTACTTCAAGGAAGGCGCCATCAAGCTCGCCTGGGAGCTGCTGACCACGCCGGTGGAGCACGGCGGCTACGGGCTCGAGCCGGAGAAGCTCTGGATCACCGTCTACCAGGACGACGACGAGGCCGAGCAGATCTGGCGCGACGTCGTGGGCGTCCCCGCCGAGCGCATCCAGCGCCTCGGCAAGAAGGACAACTTCTGGTCCATGGGCGTCCCCGGCCCCTGCGGCCCCTGCTCCGAGATCAACTACGACCGCGGCCCCGAGTTCGGCGTCGAGGGCGGCCCGGCCGTCAACGACGAGCGGTACGTCGAGATCTGGAACCTCGTCTTCATGCAGTACGAGCGGGGCCAGGGCATCGGCAAGGAGGACTTCGAGATCCTCGGCGACCTGCCGTCCAAGAACATCGACACCGGCCTCGGTCTCGAGCGCCTGGCGATGATCCTCCAGGGCGTGCAGAACATGTACGAGACGGACACCCTCAAGGTCGTCATCGACAAGGCCACCGAGCTCACCGGCGTCGCCTACGGCAAGGCCCACGACTCGGACGTCTCCCTGCGCGTGGTCGCCGACCACATGCGCACCTCCGTCATGCTCATCGGTGACGGCGTCACCCCGGGCAACGAGGGCCGCGGCTACGTGCTGCGCCGCATCATGCGCCGCGCCGTCCGCAACATGCGCATGCTCGGCGCCACCGGCCCGGTCGTCGGCGAGCTCGTCGACACCGTCATCCGGACGATGGGCGAGCAGTACCCGGAGCTGGAGACCGACCGCAAGCGCATCGAGACGGTCGCCCTCGCCGAGGAGGCCGCATTCCTGAAGGCCCTCAAGGGCGGCACCAACATCCTCGACACCGCCGTCACCGAGACCAAGGCCGCCGGCGGCACGGTCCTCTCCGGCGACAAGGCGTTCCTGCTCCACGACACCTGGGGCTTCCCGATCGACCTCACCCTGGAGATGGCCGCCGAGCAGGGCCTCTCCGTGGACGAGGACGGCTTCCGCCGCCTGATGAAGGAGCAGCGGGAGCGCGCCAAGGCCGATGCCCAGGCCAAGAAGACCGGCCACGCCGACGTCACCTCGTACCGCGAGATCGCCGACACCGCCGGCGCCACCCAGTTCACCGGCTACACCAACACCGAGGGCGAGACCACCGTCGTCGGCCTGCTGGTCAACGGTGTCCCGTCGCCGGCCGCCTCGGAGGGCGACGACGTCGAGGTCGTCCTCGACCGCACCCCGTTCTACGCCGAGGGCGGCGGCCAGCTCGCCGACCACGGCCGGATCAGGCTGCACTCCGGTGCCGTCATCGAGATCCGCGACGTGCAGCAGCCGGTCCCCGGCGTCTCCGTGCACAAGGGTTCGGTGCAGGTCGGCGAGGTCACCGTGGGCGCCACCGCCTACGCCGCCATCGACGTGCGCCGCCGCCGGGCCATCGCCCGCGCCCACAGCGCCACCCACCTGACCCACCAGGCGCTGCGCGACGCCCTCGGCCCGACCGCCGCCCAGGCCGGTTCGGAGAACTCCCCGGGCCGCTTCCGCTTCGACTTCGGCTCGCCGAACGCCGTCCCCGGCACCGTCCTCACGGACGTCGAGCAGAAGATCAACGAGGTGCTGTCGCGCGAGCTCGACGTGCACGCCGAGGTCATGCCGATCGACGAGGCCAAGCGTCAGGGCGCCATCGCCGAGTTCGGCGAGAAGTACGGCGAGCAGGTCCGCGTCGTCACCATCGGCGACTTCTCCAAGGAGCTGTGCGGCGGTACGCACGTCCACAACACCGCCCAGCTGGGCCTGGTGAAGCTGCTCGGCGAGTCGTCGATCGGCTCGGGCGTGCGCCGTATCGAGGCCCTGGTCGGCGTCGACGCGTACAACTTCCTCGCCCGTGAGCACACGGTCGTCGCCCAGCTGCAGGAGCTGGTCAAGGGCCGCTCGGAGGAGCTGCCGGAGAAGATCTCCGCCATGCTCGGCAAGCTGAAGGACGCCGAGAAGGAGATCGAGAAGTTCCGCGCGGAGAAGGTCCTGCAGGCCGCCGCCGGTCTGGTCGACTCCGCCCGGGACGTCCGCGGCGTGGCCCTCGTCACCGGCCAGGTGCCGGACGGCACCGGCGCCGACGACCTGCGCAAGCTGGTCCTCGACGTGCGCGGCCGCATCCCGTCGGACCGCCCGGCCGTCGTGGCCCTGTTCACCACGGCCAACGGCAAGCCGCTGACGGTCATCGCCACCAACGAGGCCGCCCGCGAGCGCGGCTTCAAGGCCGGCGAGCTGGTCCGCACGGCCGCCAAGACCCTCGGCGGCGGCGGTGGCGGCAAGCCGGACGTCGCCCAGGGCGGCGGCCAGAACCCGGAGGCCGTCGGCGCCGCCATCGAGGCCGTCGAGCGTCAGGTGCTGGAGATCGCGTGACGATGCGTCGAGGCCGCCGCATCGCGGTCGACGTCGGTGACGCCCGGATCGGGGTCGCCTCGTGCGACCCCGACGGGGTGCTCGCCACGCCGGTGGAGACCGTGCCGGGGCGTGACGTCCCGGCCGCCCACCGGCGGCTGCGCCAGATCGTCGAGGAGTACGAGCCGATCGAGGTCGTCGTGGGCCTGCCCCGCTCGCTGAGCGGGCGGGAGGGCCCGGCCGCGACGAAGGTCCGCGCCTTCGCCCGCGAGATGGCCAAGGGCATCGCCCCGGTCCCGGTCCGGCTGGTGGACGAGCGGATGACCACGGTGACGGCGACCCAGGGGCTGCGGGCCTCCGGCGTGAAGTCGAAGAAGGGACGTTCCGTCATCGACCAGGCCGCTGCTGTGATCATCCTTCAAGCCGCTCTTGAGTCCGAACGGGTATCAGGTAATCCGCCCGGTGAGGGCGTCGAAGTGGTCTCCTGATCGCGATACGGTAACGTTCCGCGCGATGCGGCGGTGTTCGAACAGCTGCCGCACTACGTAGAGGCGGAACGTCCGGAAGCCTCGCGGCTGTTTGGGGATCGATGACTGAGTATGGCCGGAGCCCCGGCTCCGAACCGTGGCACCCCTCGGACCCCTTGTACGGGGACCAGGGGTGGGAAGGCCAGCAGCAGTACCCGCAACAGGCGCAGTACGGCCAGCAGGACCCGTACGCCCACCAGGACCCTTACGGGCAGCAGCAGGCTCAGCAGCCCCAGCACCCGCATGCCGACGGCATGTACCAGCAGCAGGCGCAGGGCTACGGCGCGCAGCAGTACGCCGGACAGCAGTACGGCGAGCAGTACGGACACGGGAACCCGGGCGGTTACGACACGCCCGGGTATCCCGCACAGCAGTACGACGGCGGCAACTGGGAGACCGGCCAGGCCGCCATGCCGTACAACGCCCCGCCCGCCGACCCCTACGGCGGCCAGCAGCCCGACCTCTACGGAACCCCCGAGGCCTACCCGCCGCCGCAGCCCCCCGGCCGGCGCCAGGTGCCGCCGCAGCCGACCGACGAGTGGCAGGAGCCCGAGCCGGAGGAGGAGAACCACCCCTTCTTCACCGGCGGCGGCGACGGTCACGACGACGAGGACGACGACGGGTACGAGGAGGAGCCGGGCGGCCGCCGCGGCCGCCGGAGCGGCAAGGGCGGCAAGTCCGGCAAAGGCAACAAGGGCCGCAAGGCCAAGAACGGCATGGCGTGCCTCGTGGTCGCCGCCGTCATCCTGGGCGGCGTGGGCGGACTCGGCTACGTCGGCTACAAGTTCTACCAGGGCAAGTTCGGCGCGGCCCCCGACTACGTCGGTGAGGGCACGGGCGACGTCCAGGTCGAGATCCCGCCGGACTCCGGCGGCTACGCGATCGGCAACATCCTCAAGAAGGCCGGTGTCGTCAAGAGCGTCGACGCCTTCGTGTCGGCCCAGCAGAAGAACCCCAAGGGGATCACCATCCAGGCGGGCGTCTACACCTTGAGGAAGGGGATGTCGGCCGAGAGCGCGGTGGCTCTCATGCTGAGCCCGGTGAGCCAGGCCAACTTCGTCCTCCCGCCCGGACAGCGGAACGCCTGGGTGTACGCGGAGATCGACAAGCGCCTCGGCCTCAAACCGGGCACGACCAAGGACATCGCGGTCAAACAGGCGGACAGCCTCGGCCTGCCCGACTGGGCCAAGAACCACGAGAACGTGAAGGACCCGCTGGAGGGCTTCCTCTTCCCGTCGAGCTACCCGGTCGCCAAGGGCAACAAGCCCGAGGACGTCCTGCGGAAGATGGTCGCGCGCTCGAACGCCGAGTACACCGAACTCGACCTGGAGTCGAAGGCGAAGGACATGGGGCTCAAGGGCCCGTGGGAGCTGCTGACCCTCGCCAGCCTGGTCCAGGCAGAGGGCAAGACCCACGACGACTTCACCAAGATGGCCGAGGTCGTCTATAACCGCCTCAGCCCGGCGAACAAGGAGACCTATCAGCTCCTGCAGTTCGACTCGACGTACAACTATCTGATGGGTCAGAGCAAGATCAAGATCACCCGCAAGGAGATCCTGAACAACCCCGACCCGTACAACACGTACCGGCAGAAGGGCCTGACGCCCGGGCCGATCGACAACCCGGGCAAGGAAGCCCTGGTGGCCGCGATGAACCCGACGAAGGACGGCTGGATGTACTTCGTCGCCACCGACGGCATGAACAAGACCGAATTCGCCAAGACCCTCGCCGAGCACGACAGGCTCGTCGAGAAGTTCAACGCGGGAAACTGAGATGACCACCAGCCGACGGGCGGCCGTGCTCGGCTCGCCCATCGCCCACTCGCTCTCCCCGGTCCTGCACCGGGCCGCCTACCGGGAGCTCGGCCTCGACGACTGGTCGTACGACCGCTTCGAGGTCGACGAGGCCGCGCTCCCCGGCTTCGTGCGGGAGCTCGACGCGTCGTGGGCGGGGCTCTCGCTCACGATGCCGCTCAAGCGGGCGATCATCCCGCTGCTCGACGAGGTCACCGACACCGCGGCCTCCGTCGAGGCCGTCAACACGGTCGTCCTCACCGAGGACGGCCGCCGCGTCGGCGACAACACCGACATCCCTGGCATGGTCGCCGCGCTGCGCGAGCGGGGCGTCGAGAAGGTCGACTCGGCGGCGGTCCTCGGCGCCGGCGCCACCGCCTCCTCGGCGCTGGCCGCGCTCGCGCGGATCTGCTCGGGGCCGGTCACCGCGTACGTACGGAGCGAGGCGCGGGCCGAGGAGATGCGCGGCTGGGGCGAGCGGCTCGGCGTCGACGTGCGCACCGCGGCCTGGGAGGACGCGGCCGAGGCGTTCGCAGCGCCGCTGGTGATCGCCACCACGCCCGCCGGGACCACCGACGCGCTGGCCGCGGCCGTCCCCGACGCGCCCGGCACCCTCTTCGACGTGCTGTACGACCCGTGGCCGACCCGGATCGCGGCCGCCTGGTCGGCCCGCGGCGGCAAGGTGGTCGGCGGGCTCGACCTGCTCGTCCACCAGGCGGTGCTCCAGGTCGAGCAGATGACCGGCCGGGCGCCCGGGCCGCTCGCGGCGATGCGGGCGGCGGGGGAGAAGGCGCTCGGCGAGCGCTGACGGCTGGGCGGGAAGACGGAAGACAGACAGGGGGGACGGGGACGTGCTGCTCGCGTCCAAGTGGGAAGCCGGATTCGAACTGGTGCGGCTGCTGCTGCGGCTGGTGGCGCTCGCGTTCAGGGAGCTGCCCGACTGGATCCGGTATCCGTTGCTCGCCCTGGGGGGCGCTCTGTTCGTCTACGAGGTGGTGACCCGCGGCCGCGACTGGTGGCGGGAGCGGCGGAAGACGCTCGCCGACCGCTGACCCTCACCCCCACGTCCGGGCCACCTCGTTCTGACGTTCCCCGCCTCGGTCTGACGTTTCCGGCCGTGTCCTGACATGACTGTGGCGCTCGCCACGCGAGACTTGCGTTCCGACCAGTGGACCGACGATCGATCGGCGGCGCGGACGTGAAAGGATCGGGTACGGCGGACCGGGGCCGCGCACCCGGGTCGCGCCGCAGTGCCCAGGCGCGAGCATGAGGAGCATCGTTGAGCAGGTTGCGTTGGCTGACGGCGGGGGAGTCGCACGGCCCCGCGCTGGTCGCGACCCTTGAAGGACTTCCGGCAGGCGTTCCGGTCACCACGGAGCTGGTGGCGGACCACCTCGCACGGCGGCGCCTCGGCTATGGACGCGGTGCCCGCATGAAGTTCGAGCAGGACGAGGTCACCTTCCTCGGCGGCGTCCGGCACGGCCTCTCGCTCGGCTCGCCGATCGCGGTCATGGTCGGCAACACCGAGTGGCCCAAGTGGGAGAAGGTCATGTCGGCCGACCCGGTCGACCCCGCGGAGCTCAAGGAGACGGGCCGCAACGCGCCCCTGACCCGCCCGCGCCCCGGCCACGCCGACCTCGCCGGCATGCAGAAGTACGGCTTCGACGAGGCCCGGCCGATCCTGGAGCGCGCCAGCGCCCGGGAGACCGCGGCCCGCGTCGCGCTCGGTGCCGTGGCCCGCTCCTTCCTGAAGGAGGCGGCCGGCATCGAGATCGTGTCGCACGTCGTGGAGCTGGCCGCCGCGAAGGCGCCGTACGGCGTCTACCCGACCCCGGCCGACGTCGAGCGGCTCGACGCCGACCCGGTGCGCTGCCTCGACGCCGACGCGTCGAAGGCGATGGTCGCCGAGATCGACCAGGCCCACAAGGACGGCGACACCCTCGGCGGCGTCGTCGAGGTCCTCGCGTACGGCGTGCCCGTCGGCCTCGGCTCGCACGTCCACTGGGACCGCCGGCTCGACGCGCGGCTCGCCGCCGCGCTCATGGGCATCCAGGCCATCAAGGGCGTCGAGGTCGGCGACGGCTTCGACCTCGCCCGCGTGCCCGGCTCGAAGGCCCACGACGAGATCGTCAAGGGCCCGGACGGCATCAAGCGCACCTCCGGCCGCGCCGGCGGCACCGAGGGCGGTCTGACCACCGGTGAGCTGCTGCGCGTGCGCGCCGCGATGAAGCCCATCGCGACCGTCCCGCGCGCCCTCGCCACCGTGGACGTCGCCACCGGTGAGGCGGCCGCCGCCCACCACCAGCGCTCCGACGTCTGCGCCGTCCCGGCCGCCGGCATCGTCGCCGAGGCCATGGTCGCGCTCGTCCTCGCGGACGCCGTCGTCGAGAAGTTCGGCGGCGACAGCGTCCCCGAGACCCGCCGCAACGTCCAGTCGTACCTCGACAACCTGCACATCCGGTGACCGGCGGACCCCTCGTCGTCCTCGTCGGCCCCATGGGCTCCGGCAAGTCCACGGTGGGCGCGCTGCTGGCCGAACGGCTCGGCGCCGCCTACCGGGACACCGACGCGGACATCGTCGCCACCGAGGGACGCGAGATCGCGGACATCTTCGTCGAGGACGGCGAGGACCACTTCCGCGCCCTGGAACGGGAAGCCGTCCGCACCGCCGTCGCCGAGCACGAGGGCATCCTCGCGCTCGGCGGCGGCGCCGTGCTCGACCCCGGCACCCGCGCCCTGCTCGCCCCGCTGCCCGTCGCGTACCTCTCCATGGACGTCGAGGCGGCCGTCCGCCGCGTCGGACTCGGCGCCGCCCGGCCGCTGCTCGCCGTCAACCCGCGCCGCCAGTGGCGCGAGCTGATGGACGCGCGCCGCCATCTGTACGAAGAAGTCGCGAGCGTCGTCGTCGCCACCGACGAGCGCACCCCCGAAGAGGTCGCCCAGGCGGTCCTCGACGCACTGGAGTTGAAGAACGTATGACGGACCAGGAAGTGACCCGTATCCAGGTCGGCGGCTCCGCGGGCACCGATCCGTACGAGGTGCTGGTCGGCCGGCAGCTGCTCGGCGACCTCGCGGGGCTCATCGGCGCCGGCGCCAAGCGCGTGGCGGTGATCCACCCCGAGGCGCTCGCCGAGACCGGCGAGGCGCTGCGCGCCGACCTCGCGGACCAGGGCTACGAGGCCGTCGCCATCCAGGTGCCCAACGCCGAGGAGGCCAAGACCGCCGAGGTCGCCGCCTACTGCTGGAAGGCCCTCGGCCAGACCGGCTTCACCCGCAGTGACGTCATCGTCGGCGTCGGCGGCGGCGCCACCACCGACCTGGCCGGCTTCGTCGCCGCGACCTGGCTGCGCGGCGTGCGCTGGATCGCCGTGCCGACCACCGTGCTCGGCATGGTCGACGCGGCCGTCGGCGGCAAGACCGGCATCAACACCGCCGAGGGCAAGAACCTCGTCGGCGCCTTCCACCCGCCGGCCGGGGTCCTCTGCGACCTGGCCGCGCTCGACTCGCTGCCGGTCAACGACTACGTCTCCGGCCTCGCCGAGATCATCAAGGCCGGCTTCATCGCCGACCCGGTCATCCTCGACCTGATCGAGGCCGACCCGCAGGCCGCCCGCACCCCGGCCGGCCCGCACACCGCCGAGCTGATCGTGCGGTCGATCAAGGTCAAGGCCGAGGTCGTCTCCGGCGACCTCAAGGAGGCCGGCCGCCGCGAGATCCTCAACTACGGGCACACCCTCGCGCACGCCATCGAGAAGAACGAGCGGTACAAGTGGCGCCACGGCGCCGCCGTCTCCGTCGGCATGGTCTTCGCCGCCGAACTCGGCCGGCTGGCCGGCCGGCTCGACGACGCCACCGCCGACCGGCACCGCGCCGTCCTGGAGTCCGTCGGCCTGCCGCTCACTTACCGCGGCGACCAGTGGCCCAAGCTCCTGGAGACCATGAAGGTCGACAAGAAGTCCCGCGGCGACCTGCTGCGCTTCATCGTCCTCGACGGCCTCGCCAAGCCCACCGTCCTGGAGGGCCCCGACCCGGCCGTCCTGATCGCCGCCTACGGCGAGGTGTCCGCGTGACCGCGCCGCGCCGCGTCCTGGTGCTGAACGGCCCGAACCTGGGCCGGCTCGGCTCCCGCGAGCCCGACATCTACGGCGCCACCTCCTACAAGGGGCTCGTCGAGTCCTGCCGCAGCCTCGGCGAGCAGCTGGGCCTCGACGTCGAGGTGCGCGAGACCAACGACGAGGGCGAGATGATCCGCTGGCTGCACGAGGCCGCCGACGGTTCGATCCCGGTCGTCCTCAACCCGGGCGCCTTCACCCACTACTCGTACGGGATGCGCGACGCGGCCGCCCAGCGCACGGCGCCGCTGATCGAGGTGCACATCTCGAACCCGTACACCCGCGAGGAGTTCCGGCACACCTCGGTGGTCGCCGCGGTGGCCACCGGGACCGTCGCCGGCTTCGGCATCGGCTCCTACCGGCTCGCCCTGCGCGCGCTCGTGGAGGAACTGGACGCCTGACCGTCCCGCCCTCCCGGGCACCTTCAGCCGCCCCCGGCCGTTTCCCTTGCGGAAGCCGGGGGCGGTAACGTTCCGGCAACGGAACTGACGGCGGACGAGACGGAGTGGCACCGGATGCAGCACGGGATGGGGGCTCCGCTGCCGCCGCAGGTACCGGTGGGTCACCCGGTGGGACTGCCGCACGGCCCGCAGGCCCCCGCCACCGCCCACCCGCAGGCGCCCGCCGCCGGCGCACCCGCTCCCCACCCGCAGGCGCCCGCCCCCGCCGTACCGGCTCACCCCCCGCAGCCGCCGGTCTCCGGCGCACCGCCGCACGGCCCGCAGGCGCAGGCTCCCGGCGCACCGGCCCCTCACCCGCAGGCCCCCGGCCCCGGCGCACCGGCTCATCATCCGCAGGCCCCCGCCCCCGGCGCACCGGCTCATCATCCGCAGGCCCCCGCCTCCGGCGCACCCGGCCACCACTCCCAGGCGCCCGCCCCCGGCGTACCCGCCCACGGTCCGCACCCGCCGGTGCCCCCGCCGCCCGGGCACCACCCGTACCCGCCGCCGGGCGCGGCCCCCGCCGCGGCCGCGCACGGGTCCCCGGCCGGCTGGAGCGGCGGCCCGGCCACCGGGCACGTCGTGCTGCCGCCGCCGGTCGCCGGCACCGGTGCGGCGACCATAGCCGTGCTGCTCATCGGCCCGGCCGGAGCCGGCAAGACCACCGTGGCCCGGCACTGGGCCGCCCGCCGGCCGGTGCCGACCGCTCACATCAGCCTCGACGACGTACGCGAATGGGTCTGCTCCGGCTTCGCCGACCCTCAGTCCGGCTGGAACGAGAACTCCGAGGCGCAGTACCGGCTCGCCCGCCGCACCTGCGGCTTCGCCGCCCGCAACTTCCTCGCCAACGGCATCTCCTGCATCCTCGACGACGCCGTCTTCCCCGACTGGCCCGTCGTCGGCCTCGGCGGCTGGAAGCGCCACGTCGGCCCCGGCCTGCTGCCCGTCGTGCTGCTGCCCGGCCTGGACGTCGTCCTGGAGCGCAACGCCGAGCGCAGCGGCAACCGGCGCCTCTCCGACGAGGAGGTCGCCGCGATCCACGGCCGCATGGCCGGCTGGTACGGCTCCGGGCTGCCGATCATCGACAACTCCTCGTACGACGTGGAGACCACCGCCCGGGTCCTGGACGACGTCCTCGCCCGCGCGATATCCGGCCAGCCCCTCGGCTAGGACCGGTCGGCCGCGCCCGGTCGGCGGCGCCCAACAGGCCGGGGTGCCCGGGCGCTCGTAGGCTCGGAACATGTCAGAGGTGTATGCGGAGCGTCGGGTACGGCTGCGTGACCGGTGCGCGGCCACGGGCAGCCCGGCGGCCCTGGTCTCCCGGCCCGCCAACGTCCGCTATCTCACGGGTGGTTCGCCCGCCGGCGCCGTGCTGCTGCTCGGCCCCGACGAGGACGTGCTGCTCCGTCCGACCGCCCCGGCCGGCGATCCGGCCGACGGACACGTCGACGAGTTGCTGCGCCAGCTGGTGCTCCCCGTCGACGGCGGCGATCCGGCGGTCGCGGCCGTCGACTTCGCCCGCAAGGCGGGCACGGACGCCCTCTCCGTGGAGGAGCACCACCTGACCGTCGCCCGGCACCGGGCCATGGGCTCCGTGGCGCCCGGCCTGCGGCTCGCCGACCTGTCGACGGCAGTCGAGCAGCTTCGGATCGTCAAGGACGAGGACGAGATCGCCTGTCTGCGGATCGCCGCCGAGATCGCCGACCAGGCCCTCGGCGAACTCCTGGAGTCCATCCTGGTCGGCCGGACCGAGCGGCACCTCGCGCTGGAGCTGGAGCGGCGACTGGTGGACCACGGCGCCGACGGCGCCGCCTTCCCCACCTCCGTGGCCACCGGGCCGCACTCCGGCCGGCCCGGGCACAAGCCCACCGACCGGCGCGTCGAGGAGGGTGACTTCCTCTCCGTCTGCCTCGGCGCCAGCTACCGCGGCTACCGCTGCGAGATCGGCCGCACCTTCGTCATCGGCACCACCCCGGCCGACTGGCAGATCGAGCTCTACGACCTCGTCTTCGCCGCTCAGCGGGCCGGCCGGGAGGCCCTCGCGCCCGGCGCCGACTACCGCGACGTGGACCGCGCGGCCCGGCAGATCCTCGCCGCGGCGGGCCACGCGGACGCCACCACGGCCCTCACCGGGCACGGCGTGGGCCTGGAAATCGACGAGGACCCGCAGCTCGCACCCGCGGCCATGGGTAAACTGGACGCTTGTGTGCCGGTCACCGTCGAACCGGGGGTCCACCTCCCGGGCCGGGGCGGGGTCCGGATCGATGACACGCTCGTCGTACGCCAGGAGGCGGACGGCGGACCCGAGCTACTCACCATCACGACCAAGGAGCTGCTCGCGCTGTAGGCGCGCCCTGCCTTCTCGGTCACGTCAGTCCAGGAGATTCCGCAACCGTGGCTTCCACGAACGACCTCAAGAACGGCATGGTGCTCAAGCTCGAAGGCGGCCAGCTCTGGTCCGTCGTCGAGTTCCAGCACGTCAAGCCCGGCAAGGGCCCGGCCTTCGTGCGCACCAAGCTCAAGAACGTGCTGTCCGGCAAGGTCGTCGACAAGACCTTCAACGCTGGCGTGAAGGTCGACACCGCCACCATCGACCGCCGCGACATGCAGTTCTCCTACATGGAGGGCGACTACTTCGTCTTCATGGACATGGAGACCTACGACCAGCTGCACGTCGACCGCAAGACCGTCGGCGACGCCGCCAACTTCCTCATCGAGGGCTTCGAGGCCACCATCGCGCGGCACGAGGGCGAGGTGCTCTACGTCGAGCTCCCGGCCGCCGTCGTCCTGACGATCGAGCACACCGACCCGGGCGTCCAGGGCGACCGCTCCACCGGTGGCACCAAGCCGGCCAAGCTGGAGACCGGCCACGAGATCCAGGTCCCGCTCTTCGTCACCACCGGTGAGAAGGTCAAGGTCGACACCCGCACCAGCGCCTACCTCGGCCGGGTGAACGACTAACCGTGGCCGCCCGGAGCAAGGCCCGCAGGCGGGCCTTCCAGATCCTGTTCGAGGCCGACCAGCGCGGTGCCTCGGTGCAGGAAGTCCTCGCGGACCAGGTCCGGCTGCACCGGAACGACGACCGCCAGCCGCCGGTCAACGAGTTCACCATGCAGTTGGTCGAGGGCTACGCCAAGCACGTGGCCCGGATCGACGAGCTCATCGCCACCTATGCGGTGGACTGGGACCTCGACCGGATGCCGGCCGCCGACCGGAACATCGTGCGCCTCGCGGCGTACGAGCTGATCTGGGAGGACGGCACGCCGGACGCGGTGGCGATCGACGAGGCCGTGAACCTCGCCAAGGAGTTCTCCACGGACGAGTCGCCGACCTTCGTCAACGGCCTGCTCGCGCGCTTCAAGGACCTGAAGCCGCGGCTGCGCCGGGACGCCGACGCCTAGTCCGTCCACGCGCCCTCAGGCAGTCGAAAGGGGCCCGCAGCACCTCGTGTGCTGCGGGCCCCTTCGTCGTACCGCCGTACTGGTGGGCGAAAGCGCCGGGGGGCCCGGGGGGGGGGGGTGGGGCCGCGGGCCGCCGGGGGGGGGTAGAGACACATGGGAGAGGAAGCACATAAGGGGGGATGGGGGTGTGGGGGGT
>NZ_JBSGBF010000105.1:8301-27237 GCF_053601115.1 Streptomyces sp. NPDC004788 | reverse complement strand
GCACTACGGCGCCGGGCCGCACGGCGAGGCCGCCGCCCGGCTCACCGCCCGGCTGCGGGCGGACCGGCGGCCCGGCGACCTGGTCGTGGTCTCGGTCCACTGGGGCTCCAACTGGGGTTACGCCCCCGACCGCGCCGAGGTCGCCTTCGCCCACGCCCTGGTCGACGCGGGCGCCGACATCGTGCACGGCCACTCCTCGCACCACCCGCGGCCCCTGGAGGCGTACCGGGGCAGGCTCGTCCTGCACGGCTGCGGCGACCTCGTCAACGACTACGAGGGCATCAGCGGACAGGAGCGTTACCGCGACGACCTGCGACTCCTCTACCTCGTCACCGTCCACGACGAGGACGGCGCGCTGGCGGAGGTGCGGCTCGTGCCGCTGCGCAGCCGCCGGCTGCGCCTGGAACGGGCCCCGGAGGCGGACGCGCGGTGGCTCCACGACGTGCTCGGCCGGATCAGCCACCCCTACGGGATGCGGATCGACCCCGCCGACGGCAGCGACGGCGGACCGGCCCTGACGGCCCGGCCCGTGTGACGGCCCGCCGGCCGGGCGCGCGGGCGGCGGACAGGAAGGCGAGCAGGACATGTACTTCACCGACCGCACCGACGCCGGCAGGCAGCTCGCCGCCCGGCTCACCGGCCTCAAGGGCCAGGACCTGGTGGTCCTCGGGCTGCCCCGCGGCGGAGTGCCCGTCGCCGCCGAGGTCGCCGACGCGCTCGGCGCGCCCCTCGACATCTGTCTCGTACGGAAACTGGGCGTGCCCTACCAGCCCGAGCTGGCCATGGGCGCGATCGGCGAGGGCGGCGTCCGGGTCCTCAACGAGCACGTGATCACCCAGACCGGCGTCTCCGACCGCGACCTCGCCGCGACCGAGGCGCGCGAACGGGCCGTCCTGGAGGAACGGATGCGGCGCTACCGGGGCGACCGCGCCCCCGCCGACATCACCGGCCGCACGGCGGTCGTGGTCGACGACGGCTTCGCCACCGGTGCGACCGCGCTCGCCGCCTGCCAGGTGGTGCGGGCCCGGGGCGCCGCCCGGATCGTCCTCGCGGTGCCGGTGGCGCCGTCCGGGTGGTCCGACCGGGTGGCGCGCGTGGCGGACGAGACGTACTGCGTGCACGAGCCGGCGGACTTCTACGCCATCGGGCAGTTCTACCGGGACTTCGCGCAGACCGCTGACGAGGAGGTGGTGGCCGCGCTGCGGCTGCGGCGCGGGGCGCGCGGGGAGGACACCGAGGTGCGGATCCGGCTCGGCGGCCTGGAGGTCGGCGGGCACCTGAGCGTGCCCGAGGGCGCCACGGGCGTGGTGCTCTTCGCGCACGGCAGCGGCAGCAGCCGGCACAGCCCGCGCAACCGGGCCGTCGCCGCGACACTGGGCCGCGCCGGGCTCGGCACGCTCCTCTTCGACCTGCTGACCGAGGACGAGGCCGCCGACCGGGCCAACGTCTTCGACACCCCGCTGCTCGCCGAGCGGCTCGCGCAGGCGGCCGGCTGGCTGGCCGCCCGCCCCGGCACCGGGACGCTGCGCACCGGCTACTTCGGGGCCAGCACGGGCGCCGCCGCCGCGCTGTGGGCCGCCGCCGAGCCCGGCAGCACGGTCGCCGCCGTCGTCTCCCGCGGCGGCCGCCCCGACCTCGCGGCCGAGCGCCTGCCCGCGGTCACCGCGCCGACCCTGCTCATCGTCGGCGGCGCCGACTCCCTGGTCCTCGACCTCAACCGGCAGGCCGAACGCCTGCTGCGCTGCGAACACCGCCTGGTCACGGTCGCGGGCGCCGGCCATCTCTTCGAGGAGCCGGGCGCCCTGGAGGAGGTGGGCACGCTGGCGGCGGCGTGGTTCGCCGACCGGCTCTGATCAGGCCCCGGACGCGCCGACGATCCGGTCGACCGCAGCAGCGATCAGGGCGTCGCGCTCCTCCTCGGAGTAGACGCCCGGCAGCGTGAGCTGTTCCACGATCAGCCAGTTGAAGGCGAGGATCAGCAGCTTGACGGCGGTCGCGTCGCCCGGCAGGCCGGAGCTCTCGTGGTACGTCACGTTGGCGTCGACGTCGGCGCGGACGCGCTCGGTGAGGACGGCGCGGAGCTCCGGGCGGCGGGTGGCCTCCAGGCGGAGTTCGAGGAGGGCCAGATAGCCGGTGCGGAAGGCGCTGACGCGGCCGACGAGCTCGCGCATCAGCCGGGTGTACGTCTCCCGGTCGGGGTTCGCCGCCCGCTGCCGCGCGATCGTCTCCTCGTCGGGCTGCAGCCGCTCGTACACCCGGGCGCCGGCCTGGGTGAGCAGGTCGTCGCGGTTGACGAAGTAGTTGGACGCGGTGCCGGGCGGGACGGCCGCCTCGGTGTCCACGGCCCGGAAGGTGAGCCCCCGGGCGCCCTCCCGGGCCAGCACCTCGATCGCCGCGTCGACGAGCGCTGCCCGGCGCTCCGGGTTCCTGCGCGCCACCGTCATCACTCCCGTCGCCGCACCGCACAAGTACTCCAAGGAGAGTACTACGGACGGAGTGGGAGCCTCGCGGGGTCACCAGGCCAGGTCCTCCAGTGCGTCCGGATCGACGAACGGACCCCCGAGCTCCTCGCCCGGGCCGTCCGGGGAGACCGGCAGCTCGGCCCAGATCGTCTTGCCGCGGCGGGCGTAGCGGGTGCCCCAGCGCTGGGCGAACTGGGCCACCAGGAACAGGCCGCGGCCGCCCTCGTCGGTGTCCGTGGCGTGCCGCAGGTGCGGCGAGGTGCTGCTGCCGTCGGACACCTCGCAGATGAGCACCCGGTCATGGATCAGCCGGACCCGCACCGGCGGCCGGCCGTACCGGATCGCGTTGGTGATCAGCTCGCTGAGCACCAGTTCCGCGGTGAACCCCACGTCCTCCAGGCCCCAGGAGCGCAGCCGCGCCGCCGCCTGCGTGCGTACCGGGGAGACCGCCGACGGATCGCTCGGCACCTCCCACTCCGCGATCCGGTCCGGCTCGATCCGCCGGGCGCTGGCGACGAGCAGCGCGATGTCGTCGTCCGGCACCGGGAGCAGCAGGGTGGTGAGGACGTCGGAACAGGTCTGCTCCGGGGAGCGGTTCGGTCGCGCCAGGGTCTTGCGCAGCAGCGCGAGCCCGGTGTCGTAGTCCCGGTGGCGGTCCTCCAGGAGGCCGTCGGTGAACAGCACCAGCTTGCTGCCCGGCTCCAGCTTCAGCCGTGTCGACGCGAACGGGCGGTCGCCGAGCCCGAGCCCCAGCGGCAGCCCGGCCGGCACCGCCGGGAACTCCACGCTCCCGTCCGGCCGCACCAGGGCCGGCCCCGGATGGCCGGCGCTCGCCATCGTGCAGGCGCCGGACGTCGGGTCGTAGATCACGTACAGGCAGGTCGCGCCCGCCGTGCCCTCGACCCCGCCGTCCCCGTCGCGCTCGGCGCCGTTCTCCCCGCCCGGTTCGGTCTCCTCGCCGAGCCGGTCGATCAGCTCGTCCAGATGGCCGAGCAGCTCGTCCGGCGGCAGGTCGAGCGTGGAGAAGTTCGCCACCGCCGTGCGCAGCCGGCCCATCGTGGCCGCCGCGTGCAGCCCGTGCCCCACCACGTCCCCGACCACGAGCGCGACCCGCGCCCCCGGCAGCGGGATCACGTCGAACCAGTCGCCGCCCACCCCGGCCTTCGCCGGCAGATAGCGGAAGGCGACCTTCATCGCGTTCTGCTCCGGCAGCACCCGTGGCAGCAGGCTGCGCTGCAGCGTCACCGCCATGGAGTGCTCCCGGGTGAACCGCCGCGCGTTGTCGATCGCCAGGGCGGCCCGCGCCGCCAGCTCCTCCGCGAACGACAGGTCCTCCTCGCCGAACGGCTCCGGGGTGTCCGTCCCGCGCCAGAAGTTGGCCATCCCGAGCACCACCCCACGGGCCAGCAGCGGCACCGTGAGCAGCGAGTGCAGCCCGTACGCGAGCGCCTGCGCCGCGCCCTCCGGGTCCTGCTCCCGCCAGCCCTGCGCGGCGGCCAGGTCCGGCTGGATCACCGCCCGCCCCTCGTCGAGGGCCGAGGCCATCGGCGTGGTCGGCACCACGAACCGGATCAGGTCGCCCACCGGCTGCAGCGGCGTCTCCGGCCGCACCCCGCTCAGCGCCGTCCGCCGCATCTCGGTGAACGCGCCCGAGGGCTCCTCGCCCCGCACCACCGGGTCGAGCAGCTCCACCGTCACGTAGTCGGCGAACCGCGGTACCGCCACCTCGGACAGCTCCTCCGCCGTCCGTACGACGTCCAGCGTCGTCCCGATCCGCGTCCCCGCCTCGTACAGCAGCCGCAGCCGGCCCCGCGCCACCTCGGCCCGGCCGGTCAGCGCGGCCAGCTCGGTCGTGTCGCGCATCGTCATGACGACGCCGCCGTCGGCCGCGCCGTCCCCGGTCGGCCGGACGTTCACCGCGAGCAGCCGGTCCCCGGCCGGGTGCACCTCGTCCGTCACGGCCTGCCCGGACAGCAGCAGATGGCTGGTGCGCGGATCGAGGCCCAGCTCCTGGACGTGCAGCCGCTCCGCGTCCGGCGGCAGCTTGAGCAGCCGGCGCGCCTCGTCGTTGGCGAGCAGCAGCCGCCCGTCGCCCGCGACGATGACGACGCCCTCCTTCACCGAGTGCAGCACCGCCTCGTGGTGCTCCTTCAGCCGGGTCATCTCCGCCGGGCCGAGGCCGTGCGTCTGCCGCCGCAGCCGGGCGCTCACCAGCGCCGTGCCGCCCACCGCGACCGCCACGCCGACCGCGGCCGCGCCGAGCAGCAGCGGCAGCCGGCCCCGCACGGCCTGGCCGACGGTCTCGACCTCGATGCCGCTGCTCACCATGCCGACCACGGTCCCGTTGGCGTCCCGGACGGGTACGACGGCGCGCACGGCGTCCTTCGGGGCCCCGTGATAGATCTCGGTGAACGACTCGCCGTTGCGCGCCCGCCCGATGTCGCCGCTGGCCCGCTGCCCGATGAGCGACGGGTCGGAGTCGGTGTAGCGGGCGCCGTCCGGGGCGAGCACGGCGACGAAGTCGATGCCGGAGCCGGCCCTGGCCGCCTCCGCGCGCGGCTGGAGCACCGCCGTCGGATCCGGCGAGCGCAGCGCCTCCACCATCCCGGGCGAGTGGGCGAACGCCTCGGCGACGGCGAGCGAGCGGTTGCGGGCGTCGCGCTCGCTGTCGTACTCGCCCTGGAGGACGAGCGCCAGCGCGGCGGCGGCGACGATCAGCAGGGCGACGATCGCCTGCAGCGCGAAGACCTGCCCCGCCACGCTCCGCAGCCCGGAGGGCCGCCGCCGCTTGCCACCGGCCGACCGGTCCGCGCCTCGCGCCACGCCGCGCTCCTTCCCGCCCGAGGGCCTCTCCGGCGGCTCATGGCCGGGGCCGCGCCGCAGGGGCTTCCTTCCATGCTGCCCCCGCCGCCCCGGGCAGGGGAAACGGGGACGGGCACGGAGGGCGACCGGTGGCGCGCGGGACACGCGGGAGAGGGAGGCGGACGGAGCTCGGGCGAGGCGGCGGGATGGTGGCGGGCGCGGGCTGTCAGGCCCGCCGGGCGGCGGCCTGCGCGATGCGGGCGAGCGTCGTGCGCATTCCGTGCCGGTTGACGGCGATCCGCCGTTCGGGGGAGGTGCCCGCGAAGACGGTGCCCAGGAGCGTCGTCAGCTTCGAGCCGCGGCCGCTGCGCAGGTCCTGCCAGCTCTCCGTGATGCGGGTTCCGGTTCCGTCCGCCTCGAAGCGGTAGCCCCAGCGCGCGATGGGCAGCCCGAAGACGCCGACGTCGAAGACGAACTCCTCGCCGGGGCGGGCCGTGGTGACCCGGCCGGTGGTGAACCAGAGGAAGAGACCGCG
This sequence comes from Streptomyces sp. NPDC004788, assembly GCF_053601115.1. Taxonomy (NCBI): domain Bacteria; kingdom Bacillati; phylum Actinomycetota; class Actinomycetes; order Kitasatosporales; family Streptomycetaceae; genus Streptomyces; species Streptomyces sp. NPDC004788. Next base: position 21,438 of record NZ_JBSGBF010000105.1, on the reverse strand, counting down.
CTTGTTGAGGCCGACGAACCGGGTGCCGGTGCGCACCGGCGGCCGCGCCACCAGGACCTGTCGGCACTCGGGGCTCCAGCGGCCCATGTTCCGCAGGTCGGCCACCAGGCCGTACAGGGCGGCCGGAGCCACGCCCTCCACCCGTACCGACTCCTCCAGACTCCACTGCCGCGCCACGTCCGCTCCCCTCGGTCTGTCCCGCTCCGTTGTGTTACCGGCGGGTACGTTAGTCGACCGAAGGCCCTGTGCGCGGGGCGTCCCGCCGGATACGGTGGAGGGAAGATCGTTTCGCCGGCCGCGCCGGGGACGCACCCCGGGCCTCGCGCAGGCCGACTCCGTACGCCGGAAGGAAACAGCATGTCGGTCACCGCCGACCTCCCCGCGCCCCAGCCCGGGCCCGCGCCCGAGGTCCTCGTCCACACCGAGGGCCGCGCCGGATTCCTCACCCTCAACCGGCCCCGGGCCATCAACGCCCTCACCCACGCGATGGTGCGCCGCATCGACGAGGCGCTCACCGCCTGGGAGCACGACCCGGCCGTCGCGACGGTCGTCATCCGGGGCGCGGGGGAGCGGGGCCTGTGCGCCGGCGGCGACATCCGCGCCATCCACGACGACGCCCGCGCCGGCGGCACCACCACGCCGGACTTCTGGCGCGACGAGTACCGGCTCAACGCCCGGATCGCCCGCTACCCCAAGCCGTACGTGGCGTTCATGGACGGCATCGTCATGGGCGGCGGCGTCGGCGTCTCCGGACACGGCTCGGTCCGGATCGTCACCGAACGCTCCCGGATCGCCATGCCGGAGACCGGCATCGGCTTCGTACCGGACGTGGGCGGCACGTACCTGCTCAGCCGCGCGCCCGGCGAACTCGGCACCCACCTCGCCCTCACCGGCGCGCAGGCCGGCGCCGCCGACGCGATCCTCGCGGGCCTCGCCGACCACTACGTGCCCTCCGCCGACCTGCCCGCGCTCGCCGACGCCCTCACCCGCGAACCCGCCGCCGAAGCCGTCGCCCGCTTCGCCCGACCGGCCCCGTCCGGCGAACTCGCCGAGCGGCGTGCCTGGATCGACGCCTGCTACGCGGAGGCCGACGGCATCGACACCGTCGAGGCCGTCGTCGGACGCCTCACCGACTCCGGCGTCCCCGAGGCCAAGGAGACCGCGACCGTCCTCCTCACCCGCTCGCCCACCGCCCTCAAGGCCACCCTGAAGGCGCTCCGCCGCGCCCGCGCCCAGGGCACCCTGGAAGCGGTCCTGAACACCGAGTTCCGCCTCTCCTGCGCCGCGCTCGCCTCGCCCGACCTGGTCGAGGGCATCCGCGCCCAGGTCGTCGACAAGGACCGCGACCCGCACTGGAGCCCGGCCACGCTCGCCGAGGTGACCGAGCAGGACACCGAGCGCTGGTTCGCGCCGCGCGCGCAGGGCGAGCTGGGGCTGAGGGCACCGGGGGAATAGGGGCCTGCCGGCCGTGCCGGGGCGCCTCGGACGCCGCGCTCCTCAGCCGCCGGTTGCCAGACGGACGCGGCGCTCCCGGGCGCCGGCGCCAGACGGTCGCGGCGCTCCGCAGACGCCCGGCGGCAGACGGTCGCCGCGCTCCTCAGCCGCCCGGCGCCGGACGCGGCGCTCTCAGACGCCCGGCGCCTCGTCCAGCGTGAAGAGGCCGCCCTGCGGGTCGCGCACCGTCGCCCGCCGCCCGGTCGGGGCGCGCCAGCCCTGGTCGGCCTCGGGGACGAGGGAGCCGCCGTGCGCCAGGACGCCGGCGGTCGCCTGCGCCAGATCCGGGACGCGGAAGTGGACCAGCCAGCGCGGGCGCAGCTGCGGCTGCGACGAGGACGCCTCGACCGGGCCGCTGTTGAGCCGGGCCAGCGCCTCGCCGTGGCGGCGCAGCACCACCTGCTCGTCCTCGTAGGAGACCTCGAAGCGCTGCGGCCTGTCGTCCTCCCCGTTGTCGAGCCACTCCAGGACGCCGCCGTAGAAGAGCGCCGCGTCGAAGGCGTTGCGGGTGTGCAGCTCCAGCCAGACCGGGGCGTGGTACTCGCCGAGCCGCCAGCGGGACGAGATCCGGCCCTCCCAGACACCGAAGGCCGCGCCCTCCACATCGGTGGCGAGCGCGGCCCGGCCGCGCGGCGGATACGCCACCGGGCCCACACCGACCGTGCCGCCGCGCTCCTGGATGCGCGCCACCGCCGCGTCCGCGTCGGCGACCGCCCAGAACGACGTCCACGCCACCGGCACCGCCATCTGCTCGGCCACCTCGCCGATCCCGGCCACCGGGACGCCGTTCCGCTCGGCGACCGAGAAGCCCTGGCCCAGCGGGCCGTGCCGGAACGTCCAGCCGAGGACGGCCCCGTAGAACTCCTCCGCCGCGCCGAGGTCGCGCACCGACAGACTCAGCCAGCACGGCGCGCCCGGCTCATCCGCGCTCAACGGCACCCGGCTCACCTCACTCACCACCAGTACGGGCCCCCACGAGCCACCCTCGCCCGGACGGCCCGGGTTCGCCACTCGCGGGCGCTCGGGGGCCGCGCCACGAGTTGACCCCGCCGCAGGGTGTGCTGTGCTGGAGGGGTGGGCGAGACACGCACCTCCGGTCACGCCCCGGCGCTGCTGCCGGCCCGGGACCTGGCCGTCGCCTGGCTCCTGATGGTCGCCCTCGCGGGCCTGGCCTGGGCGCTCACCGTGGCCCAGGCGAGGGACATGGGAGTGGAGCCCGGGACCATGGGCTTGGCCGTGCCGCTCTTCCTCGCGCTGTGGCTCGTGATGATGATCGCGATGATGTTCCCGTCCGTCGCGCCCGTCGCCATCACCTGGGCCAAGGGCATCGCCCGCCAGTCCACTGGCCTCGTCCGCGCCGGCCGCACCACCGCCTTCGTCTCCGGCTACCTGGTCGTCTGGACCGCCTTCGGCCTCGTCGCCTACGGGCTGCTCGCCCTGACCGGCGACCTCGTCCAGGACCACCCCGGCGCCGGGCGGTGGATCGGCGCCACGGCGTTCGCGCTCGCCGGGCTGCAACAGCTCGGCCCGCTGAAGAACGTCTGCCTGCGGCACTGCCGCAGCCCGATGTCCCAGCTGATCACCTACGCGGGTTACCGCCCCCGCGCCCGCGACTTCCGGGTCGGCCTGCACCACGGCATGTACTGCCTGGGCTGCTGCTGGGGCCTGATGATCGTGCTCATCCCGCTCGGCGTGATGAACGTGGCGGCGATGGCCGCCGTCGCCGGCGTGATCTTCCTGGAGAAACTGTGGCGGCACGGCCCGGCGCTGAGCCGGGTCGCCGGGATCGCCTTCCTGGTCCTCGCGGTCCTCTGCTTCGTCGGCCCGGCGCAGGACTGGCTCCTCCCCGGCCTCACGACGCCGAGCGCGCCCATGGCTCCCATGAGCGCGCCCTGACTCCTCGTACTCTTCGGACCGTCCGGCTCATCCGCGGCCGGTCGCGGCGCCCTCCGCCTGATCGCTGGCGAAGGCGAAGTCGCCGATCTCTCCGTACGAGCCCTCGAAGGACAGCCCGAACGCCTCCGAGCTGCCCGAAGCGGTGCCGAGCGTGAACTCCGGCGCGAAGCCGAACATCGCGTTCTTCACCGTCGTCGGACCCCCGTCGGGCCCGGTCAGCGCGGTGACCTCGATCTCCGACCGGCCGCCCACCGACAGCCTGGGCTTGTCACCGTCCGAGATCCCGACCTCCGCGCGCTCCATGCCCAGGTAGTCGCCGAAGAACTGCGAGAGCTGCTCGAACGGACCTCCCTCCCGCCCGGACACGATGGTGTCGACCGCCTCCGCCTGCGAGTCGGTGGCACCCGAGTCCACGACGATGCCGATCTTCCAGTCACCCGCCGTCAGATGGCTCGGGAACTGGTTGTAGAGCGCGAAATCGACCCCCGACAGGTCCGTCTCGTCCAGATGCCCCTCGGCGATGTGGAAGACGCCCACACCCACGCACTGCTCATTGCCTGCCTTGTCCCGGGGCTGCGCGTCGACCGCGCAGCCACAGAGCAGCGCACACGAACAACCGGCCAGATAATTGCCGGACATGCTCCACGACATGATGTGCTCCTCGGGAGAACTGCATCCCCTTGGTTCCACGCTAGGCAGGCCCCGGAAGCGATGCAACGGATGGTTGACGCTTCCACCGAAGGCCTCGTTGGAGGGGGGTGGGGGCAGCGCCCGGTGACCGGTCGTCGCATGATGTGATCATGCTGTTGACGTTCGAACCCGTCCTCGACCGGATCGCCGAGGAGATCGCCGGCCTCACCGAGCGCGGCCGGCCCGCCGACTACATCCCCGCCCTCGCCTCCGCCGACCCCGGCCGCTTCGGCATGGCCGTCGCCGAGCTCGACGGGACCGTGTACGGCGTGGGGGACTGGCAACAGCCCTTCTCCACGCAGTCGGTCACCAAGGTGTTCACCCTGGCACTCGCCCTCGCCCGCAAGGGCGAGCCGCTGTGGGACCACGTCGGCCGGGAGCCCTCCGGCAACCCCTTCAACTCGCTGGTCCAGCTGGAGTACGAGAACGGCATCCCGCGCAACCCGTTCATCAACGCGGGCGCCCTCGTCGTCACCGACCAGCTGCACCGCATCACCGGCGACGCCTCCGGCGTGCTGCTCGACTTCCTGCGCGCCGAGAGCGGCAACCAGGACCTCGACTTCGACCGCGACGTCGCCGCCTCCGAGACCGCGCACGGCGACCGCAACGCCGCCCTCGCGCACTTCATGGCCAGTTACGACAACATCGCCAACCCGGTGCCGACCCTGCTGCGCGAGTACTTCCGCCAGTGCTCCATCACGGCGTCCTGCGCCGACCTCGCCCTCGCCACCGGCTTCCTCGCCCGGCACGGCATCCGCGCCGACGGCTCCCGGCTGCTCACCCGCAGCCAGGCCAAGCAGATCAACGCCGTCATGCTCACCTGCGGCACCTACGACGCCGCCGGCGACTTCGCCTACCGGGTCGGACTTCCCGGCAAGAGCGGAGTCGGCGGCGGCATCATCGCGGTCGTCCCGGGCCGCTGCACGCTGTGCGTGTGGAGCCCCGGCCTCGACGAACGCGGCAACTCGGTCGCGGGCGTCACCGCCCTCGACCGGTTCACCACGATCACGGGCTTGTCCGTCTTCTGACCGTCTTCTGACCTGGTTCCGGCCGTTTCCAGTCGTTTCTGGCCGGTTCCAGGCGGTTCCGGCCCGGTTACGGCCGGGGGTGGTCAGATACGGATCAGACCGCCGGGTCGAAGACCAGGACGTACGCCCCACGGCGCTCCTCGCCGTCCGGCAGCCGCCAGTCGGCGATCACATGGCCGCGCGAGCCCGTGGCCTTCGGGTCGAGCACCCGGGCCACGCGCAGCACCGGCGCGCCGGCACCGAGCCGTACGTCCGTGCCGTACGCGCCCTCCTCGACGACCGGCGCGGCCGACGTGTCCCACGTGCCCGTGCCGTCGAAGGACGCCTCGACGGTCGGGTCCGGGGTGTCCGACAGGCTCTGCGCCTGCGGCACCGCCCGGCCCTGCAGGAGGGCGGCCAACTCGCCGGCCAGGACCGGGTCGTGCACCCCGTCATAGATCCAGCGCGTACCGAGCACCCCGTGCTCGGACGTGCCGATCAGCCCGCGCTCGGCACCCGCCAGCGGCGCGCCGCGATAGGTCAGCGGCACCAGGTAGGCATGGACCTCGTCGCCGGAGGAGTCCGTGACCACCATGAACTCGATGCCCACCTCGCCCTCCGGGTCGTCGAGCCGGAACCCGCCGGCCCGCTCGAGCTCGGGCACGGCGTCGGCGCCGCCCCGGTACCAGGGGCGGGCGGGCAGCCAGGCCGTGAGGAGCTCCAGCTTGGTCGGTGCCATGGTGGTCCTGTGAATGACAGACATCCTCGTGCACTTCCTCCGTGACGGTGCGCTCCGGTCCACGTGCGGGTGGGCCGCCCTCGCACCGTACCTCCTGACGATCTTCGGTCAGAAGTCCGCGCCGGGCGCGCGCAGTTCACCGGACCCGGCCACCCGCGCGTACCAGCGCGCGCTCGACTTCGGCGTGCGCCGCAGCGTGTCGTAGTCCACGCGCACGGCACCGAACCGCTTCGCGTAGCCGTACGCCCACTCGAAGTTGTCGAGCAGCGACCACAGGAAGTAGCCCCGTACGTCGGCGCCCGCCTCGATCGCCCGGTGCACCGCCTCCAGATGGGCGTGGACGTAGGCCGCCCGCTCCGGGTCGTGCACCGAGCCGTCCGGCGCCGCCTCGTCCTCGTAGGCCGCCCCGTTCTCGCTGACCACCAGCGGGAGGCCGGGGTAGCGGGCCGAGAGCCGGGTCAGCAGGTCCCGCAGGCCCGACGGGTCGACCGGCCAGCCCATCGCCGTACGCTCCCCGTCCGCCTGGTGGAAGGCGATGTCGTCCGCACCCGGCCACGGCGAGAAGGGGCTGTCGCCGTGCCCGTCGTCCTGCGGCTTCTGCTCGCCCTCGGCGACCCGCGAGACGACCGTCGGCGTGTAGTAGTTGACGCCCAGCCAGTCCAGCGGCTGCCCGGCCGTCACCTCGTCGCCGTCCCGGACGAACCCCCAGTCGGTCAGCCGGGCGGTGTCCGCGAACAGCTCCCGCGGATAGCGGCCCTCCAGCATCGGGCCCAGCCACACCTGGTTGCCGACGGTGTCGATCCGGCGGGCCGCCTCCCGGTCCGCCGGCGACTCGGTCAGCGGGCGCACCTCGTGCAGGTTGAGCGACACCGCGAGCTTCGCCCCGGCCGGCAGTGCCGCCCGCAGCGCCTGTACGGCGAGCCCGTGCCCCAGGTTCAGGTGGTGTGCGGCGCGCAGCGCGGCCACCGGCTCCGTACGCCCCGGGGCGTGCACCCCGGAGCCGTACCCGAGGAAGGCGCTGCACCAGGGCTCGTTCAGCGTCGTCCACCGGCTCACCCGGTCGCCGAGCGCGTCGGCGACCAGCGCCGCGTACTCCGCGAACCGCTCCGCCGTCGCCCGCTCCGGCCAGCCTCCCGCGTCCTCCAGCTCCTGGGGCAGATCCCAGTGGTACAGCGTCAGCGCCGGCTCGATCCCGGCGGCGAGCAGCTCGTCCACCAGCTGCCGGTAGAAGTCGAGGCCCTTCTGGATCGCCGGGCCCCGGCCGGTCGGCTGCACCCGGGACCACGACACCGAGAAGCGGTAGGCGTTCAGCCCCAGCTCCGACATCAGCGCGACGTCCTCGCGGAAGCGGTGGTAGTGGTCGACGGCGACATCACCGGTGTGGCCCTGGAAGACCTTCCCCGGCGTGTGCGAGAAGGTGTCCCAGATCGACGGCGTACGGCCGTCCTCCGCCACCGCCCCCTCGATCTGGTACGCGGCGGTGGCCGCGCCCCACAGGAACTCGGTCGGGAAACGGCGGACGGCGGTGAGCGGCCGGGTGTCGGACGCGGTCATGGAAGGGCACTCCCCACACAGATAAGGACGAAGAACAAGGTCGAAGGACGAGGGACGAAGGACGAAGGAAGAGGGACGAGGGACGAGGGACGAAGGACGAAGGCTTCGATCGCCGTACGGGAAACGAACCGGAGGCGTTCGAGGGGACGGGGCGGCCCGTCAGCTCTTGACCGCGCCCGCCGTGATCCCGCCGACGATGTGCTTGCCGAGCACCGCGAAGACGAGCAGCAGCGGCACCGTGGAGATCAGCGCGCCGGTCAGCACCACGGCCTGGTCGACGGTGTGGTCGCCGGCGCCGAGGCCGGCGAGTGCCACCTGGAGCGTGGGGTTGCCGTCGGGGGTGAGCGCGATGAAGGGCCAGAAGAAGTCGTTCCACGCCTGGACGAAGACCAGCATGCCGAGGACGGCCATGGCGGGCCGGGCGACCGGGAAGACCACGTGCCAGACGACGCGCAGCGAGTGGGCGCCGTCCATCCGGGCCGCCTCGACGAGCTCGACCGGCAGCGCCTCGACGAGGAACTGGCGCATGAAGAACACGCCGAACGCGGCGACCAGCGACGGCAGGATGACGGACTGGAGCTGGTCGACCCAGCCGAGGTCGGTGACGATCTGGTACAGCGGAATGACGCTGAGCTGGGGCGGGATCGTCATCGTGGCCACCACCAGGGTCAGCAGCACATTGCGGCCCTTGAACGGCAGCTTGGCGAAGGCGAAGCCGGCGAGCGTCGAGAACAGGACCGTGGACAGCGCCACGAGCGAGGCCACGACGGTGGTGTTGACGAGGGCCTCGCCCATGTCGACCTGGTTCCAGGCGAAGGAGAGGTTGTCGAGCAGGCGTCGACCGGGGAGCAGCGGCGCGGGCGCGGTGACCACGCGTTCGCCGGTGTGCGAGGCGGCGACCAGGTTCCAGTAGAGCGGGAAGAGCGAGACGAGCGCGGCGAGGCCGAGCAGGACGTAGGTCAGCGGTCCCGCGTGGTGCTGGCGGCCGGCCGACGGGCGGAGACGGGTGCGCATGTCGCTCAGCCCTCCAGCTTCGCGCGGTCGGACTTCTGCCGGTCGGTGCGGGCGACGAGCGACTGGACGCCGCCGATGAGGAGCAGGAGCAGCAGCATCACCCAGGCGATCGCCGACGCCTGGCCGAGGGCGCCGGTGACCCAGCCCTTCTCGTACATCAGCAGACTGAGCGTCTGGTACTGGTTGCCGCTGCCGCCGGATATGCCCACGCTGCCGCCGTACAGCATCGGCTCGCCGAACAGCTGGGTGGCGCCGATGGTGGAGACGATGACGGTGAACAGGATCGTCGGGCGGATGGACGGGATGGTGACGCTGACGAACTGGCGCCAGCGCGAGGCCCCGTCGAGTGCGGCCGCCTCGTAGAGGTCCTGCGGCACGGCCTGCATCGCGGCGAGGTAGATGAGCGCGTTGTAGCCGGTCCACCGCCAGGTCACGATCACCGAGATGGCGATCTGCGCGGGCCACTTGGACGATTCCCAGTCGACCGGGTCGAAACCCGCCCAGCCGAGCGCCGAGTTGATCAGCCCGTAGTCGGTGTTGAACAGCTGGGCGAAGACCAGCGTGGCCGCGGCGATGGAGGTCGCGTACGGGGCGAGCACCGCGACCCGGAAGAAGCCGCGGCCGCGCAGGCGGTAGTTGAGGAGGTGGGCCAGCCCGAGTGCCATGAGCAGCTGCGGGACGGTCGAGATCACGCCGATGGTGAAGGTGTTGCCGAGCGCGTTCCAGAAGAACTCGCTGCCGGCCAGGTCGGTGTAGTTCTCCAGGCCCTTCCACTGCGGATCGCCGCCGAGCTCCACCCGGTTGAGCGAGAGCCAGCCCGTGTAGAGCAGCGGGAAGAGACCGAAGGCGGCGAAGGTGAGGAAGAAGGGGGCGACGAAGACGTACGGCGTCGCCTTCAGGTCCCAGCGGTAGAGCCGGGAGCGCCGGGCGGTGGCCACGGGGCGTCCTTCCGGAGGTGTGCGGAGGAAGTGGATGCGGGGCGATGGGGCGAGGGCGGCTCAAGGGCGCCGCGGTGGGGTCCGCCGGCAGGGAGCGGGCCCCACCGCCTCCCGCTACTGGTCGATCTTGTCGTCGACCAGGCTCTTGACGTTCTCCCATGCCCTGGCCGGGTCGGTGCCGCGCTGCTCGATGTCGAGGATCCCGTTGTCGGTGAGGAAGGTCTTGACCTGGCCGTCCCAGCGGCTGATCGGGGCCGGCCGGATGTTCGCCGCGGCGGCCGCGTAGATCTCGCCGACCGGAGTGTCGCCGAAGTACGGCAGCTTGGCGCCGGTCACCGCCGGGGAGGTCAGGGTCTGCTTCGTGGACGGGATGTTGCCGTTGACCGCGAACACCTTGGCGTGCTGGGCCGGCGCGGTGAGCCAGGCGGCCAGCTCCGCCGCCTCCTTCACGTGCTTGCCGGCCTTCGGTACGGCCAGGAAGGAACCGCCCCAGTTGCCGGCGACCGGCGGCGCGGCGATGTCCCACTTCCCCTGGTTGGCGGCGCCCGCCTGGTCCTTGATGATGCCGGTCATCCAGCTGGGGCAGGCGACCGTGGCGAACTTCGAGTTCTTGAAGGCGGCGTTCCAGGTGCCCTTCTCGTCGAACTGGCGCAGCTTGGCCGTGATGCCGCTCTGCGCGGCGGCGACCGCGGTGTCCCAGGCCTTCTTCACGCCGGGGCTGGTCTCCCAGGCCAGCTCACCCTTCGCATTGGCGTACTGTTCCGGCTCGCTGTTGACGACGGCGTTGAACAGGCCGCTCGCCGAGTCGTGGAAGAACGTCCCCTTGGGGGCGTTCTTCTGGTACGTCCTGCCGGTCTCCAGGAACTTCGCCCAGTCGCCCGCCCACAGCCTGCCGACCTCGGTGCGGTCGGTGGGCAGCTTGGCCTTGGCGAAGAGCTCCTTGTTGTAACAGATGGCCATGGGGCCGATGTCGGTGCCGAGGCCGATCACCTTGCCGTCGCCGGTGGTGGCCTGCTTGACCTTCCAGTCGAGGAAGGCCCCGAGGTCGGCGCCGCCCGTCGTGCCGAGGTCCACCCACTTGCCGGCCATCGACGGGCCGGTCGCCTCGGCGATGTAGCCGACCTCGATCGCCTGGATGTCGGCGAGGCCGCTGCCCCGCGAGAGGCGCAGCTTGAGGGTGTCCCAGTACTTCTGGCCGTCGGCGACGTTCGACTCGACGATCTTGATGCCGGGGTGCGACTTCTCGTACTCGGCGTAGAGCTTGGCGCCGGTCTTGTCGTCATAGCCGAAGGAACCGAAGGTCCCGACGCGCAGCGTGATCGTGCCGCCGCCGGCGTCCCCGCCGTCATCGTCGCCGCTGCCGCAGCCGGTGAGCAGGAGCGTTCCGGCCGACAGGGTCGCCAGGACCGCGAGTGCGGTGCGGCGGCCGCGGCCGGGTGCCCGTCTGCTGCTGGTAGTGCGCATTCCACTCTCCTCTGGGGGACACGGATGGGAGCGCTCCCACGTCGTCGTTGCCGGAAGGTTCCTGCCTCGCGGGCGGTGGTGTCAAGACATGAACACGGATTCGTCGAGAGGTGGGCCGACGGACCGATCCGGGTTCGGATCCGATACTGTGGGAGCGCTCCCAGGGCTTGCGTCGCAGGGCGGCGCCTCGGGCGGGAGCGGGATCGTGGCCTATCTTGACCAGGTCGCCGTACGGGCGAGGGCGAGGCCGCACGAGGGGAGAACGAGGGGCGTGAGCGGACGGCACAGGGGCAGACCCACGCTGGAAGAGGTCGCGGCCCGGGCCGGGGTCGGCCGGGGCACCGTCTCCCGCGTCATCAACGGCTCGCCCCGGGTGAGCGAACAGGCCCGCGCGGCGGTCCACCGGGCCGTCGAGGAACTCGGCTACGTGCCGAACCTGGCCGCCCGCGCGCTGGCCGGCAACCGCACCGACGCCATCGCGCTCGTCATCCCCGAGGCCGAGTCCCGGCTCTTCGCCGAGCCGTACTTCCTCGACCTCATCCGCGGCGTCAGCGCCGAACTCGGCGAGGCCGACAAGCAGTTGCTGCTCACCCTGGTCCGCACCGAACGCGAGCGCCAGCGCTTCGAGCAGTACCTCGCCGCCCGCCGGGTCGACGGCGTCCTGCTCGCCTCCGTACACGCCGACGACCCGCTGCCCGACCGGGTCCGCGAGCTCGGCCTCCCCGTCGTCCTCGGCGGCCGTCGCGGCGCCGACGAGTCCGCCGCCTTCGTCGACTCGGACAACCAGGGCGCCGGCCGCGCCGCGGTCGCCCACCTCAGCGCGCGCGGCCGCCGCCGGATCGCCACCATCACCGGCCCCCTCGACATGTACGTGGCGCGCGCCCGCCTCGACGGCTATCGCGAAGGCATCGCGGCGGCCGGCCTCGCCCCCGACGAACTGCTCGTCGCCACGGGCGACTTCACCGAGGAGGGCGGCCGTCGCGCCATGCGCGAGCTCATCGACCGCGCCCCCGACCTCGACGCCGTCTTCGCCGCCTCCGACGTCATGGCCGCGGGCGCCCGCGGCGTGCTTCGCGAGGCCGGCCGCCGCATCCCCGACGACGTCGCCCTCGTGGGCGTCGACGACTCGGCCGTCGCCCGCCTGATGGACCCGCCGCTCACCAGCGTCCGCCAGCCGATCGAGGAGATGGGCCGCACGATGGCACGCATGCTCCTCGACGAGATCGCCGAACCGGCGGGTGCGGCGGACGCGGGAGACGTGCCGGAGGCGGTGGACCGGGAGCGGTATGTGCTGCCGACGGAGCTGGTGGTGCGGGAGTCGTCCTGAGGAGATCTCCTTCTGAGGAGGTCCCGTTCCGAGGAGGTCTCGTCCTGGGACGGCCGGGAGGGAACGCTGGTCAGGGGACGAGGACGGTGAGCGAGGTCTCCGTGACCCGGAAGCCCAGCTTCTCGTACAGCTGACGGGCCGGATTGGCGTCGCTCACCGCCAGCCCGATCGCCGGGAGGCCGCGGGCCGTGGCGTCCGCCAGCATCCGGCGCAGCAGCACCGAGCCGAGTCCGGCCCGCCCGGCCCCCGGCAGACGGAACACGGTCGTGATCCACGGCAGGCCGTCCCGGTCCGTGACGACGACCCCGGCGACCACCTGGTCCTCCGCGTCGACCACGAGTGCGCTGCACGGCAGCACCGGACCCAGCATGTCGCCGGAGAGCAGGGGCACGAGCTGGGTCTCCAGGGCCTGCGCGTCACTGCCCGGGAAGTGGTCCGGATGCCCGGTCGAGAAGGCGGCCCGCCAGGCCGGGAAGAGGTCCCGCGCCGGACGGTCGCACGGTACGAGGCGAAGCCCGGCCGGCAGTTCGGCAGCCGCCCACGCGGCCGGCGGCGGGTCCGCGACCAGCTCGCGCCTCATGCCGTGGGCGTGCCGCATCACGCGCGCGCCGTGCCCGAGCAGCTCCTCGCCGAGCTCCACCGATCCCGACACGGCCCACCCGGACATCCCCGCGAGGATCGCGGGCACCGGATCGGGGCCGACCACCTCGGCGAGGTCGGCCCACGGGTGGCCGTCGCGCGTGCCCTGGAGGTAGGTCAGCACCGGCTGACCGTCGGGGCCGGCGAGAGTCTGGCGTTGTGCGTCCTGCAGAGTCAACTGTGCGCCTATCGATAGCGGAGTCATGGCGGAGTCGCGGTGAGCGGGCCCCATGTTCCGCCGCCCGCCCCGGATGGGCAACGGAATTACCCGGGCCCTCCCGCGATGCCGGAGGGCGGGGGGGGGGGGGGGGGCCGCCCGCCAGGGCCCCCCCCGCCCCAGACACGACGGACACACCCAAAGAACAGAGGAAAACG
>NZ_JBSGBF010000105.1:0-8291 GCF_053601115.1 Streptomyces sp. NPDC004788 | reverse complement strand
TTCCCCGGGCCCTCCCGCTTTGCGGGAGGGCGGGCCTGCACCGTTAGGTGCCGGCCCGCCCGGGCGGGGTCGTGACTCAGGCGCGCCTCACAGCGCCGGGTACGCGTTCTTCAGGAGTTCCTGGAACTGGGCCGAGAACCACTGGCCGGCCAGTGGCGCGTCCGGCAGGGCGCCGGACATGCTGTTGCCGTTGCGGACGTTGCCCGTGTACGTCGGGTCGCACATCCGGTCGAAGCCCTTGCCCTCGTTGTTGGGGATCTCCTTGCTCGCGCCGTCGGACTCGCCCGGCGGCTTCATCCAGACGTACGCGTCGATACCCGGCTCCGGAGCCGCCTTCGGGCGTTCGCCGAGGCCCGCACCCGCCTGGTTGCACCAGTTGCCCGGGTTGATGCGACGGTCGTAACGGCCGCCGTCGACATAGGTGTTGACGTCCGTCTTCGCGCCGGGTCCGGTGGGACGGGCGGTGCCGCCCCAGCCGTTGCGGGAGGTGTCGATCAGCATGCCGATCCTGGAGTCGAAGCCGACCGAGACCAGCTTGTCGCGCATCGCCTGGGCGTACGACAGCTCGTCGGTGTAGCGGTTCCAGTCCACCCACTTCGACTGGCGCACCGAGACCCCGTTGACCGTGTCGCCGATGCTGAAGTGGTCCTCCTTCAGGGCGCTGTAGTTCGCGGTGTTGACGATGAAGCCGGTCACGTTGGCGACAGTCGAGCCCTCGGCGGTCGCCGCCGTCTTCAACAGCTCGGCGGACGGCCCGAAGTTGTCGTCCCAGCCCAGCCAGCCGTGGTGGCCGGCGTCCAGGTAGTTGTAGACGTTCGGGATCGCGCCCAGCTTGTTCAGGGCGTAGCCCACGCCCTTGATGTAGTTGCCGTTGGCCTTCATCACGTCGCAGTTCGCGGTCGCCGTCGGCCGGCCGCTCACATTGGTGACCAGGTTGGGCAGCGAGTCCAGCTCGACCGTGGTGACGATCCGCAGGCCCGCGTACTTCGGGTCGGACAGGATCGCCGCGATCGGGTCGATGTACTGCGTCTTGTACTTGTCGATCTCCGTCGGGCCGAGTTCGCCGTTGGAGGCGAGGGCCGCGCAGTCCCGGCCCGGCAGGTTGTAGATGACGAACTGGACGACCATCTCGCCGTCGCCCTTCTGCCGCAGGGCCTCGTCGAGGTGCGCGCGCACGCCCATGGCGCCGTTCGCACCGTTGATGGCGGCGATCCGGTCCAGCCAGATGCCGGTGGGCTGGTTCGACACCCGGGTGCCGCCCGGCTCGGCCGCCGCGTGCGCCGACCACTCCGGGTTCACGTACACCCGCGCTCCGACGTACGGGTTGTCCACCTTGGTGCCGGCCGGCGGGGTGGTGGGCGGCGTGGTCGGCGGTGTCGTCGGCGGGGTGGTGGGCGGCGTCGTCGGAGGTGTGGTGGGCGGGGTGGTCGGCGGTACGGAGCCGGTGCAGGTGACGCCGTTGAGCGTGAACGTCGCCGGCACCGCGTTCGTACCGCTGTAGGTGGCGTTGAAGCCGAAGGAGGTGGAACCGCCCGTCGCGAGCGTTCCGTTGTACGAGAGGTTCCTGGCGGTCACGGCGGCGCCGGACTGGGTGATGTCGGCGTTCCAGCCCTGGGAGACCTTCTGGTCGCCGCCGTAGCTCCAGCCGAGCGTCCAGGCGTTGACCGGGTCGCCGAGGTTGGTGACGGTGACGTTGGCCGTGAAACCGGAGTTCCACTGGCTGGCCACCTGGTAGTCGACCTTGCAGCCGGCGGCTGCGGCGCCGGCGGTGGCGGTGCTCAGGGCGGTGGCCGTCGCGCCGGTGGCGGCGATCAGGCCGAGCGCCGCGAACAGGGCGGTGCGGCTTTTCGTGCGGCTCATGGTGTGGGGTGCCCTTTCAGTTTCCGTTCAGGGCGCGCAGATGGTCGCGCAGCCCTGTGCCGAATGCGGTGGGGGTGCCGTCGTACGAGGTGATCAGGGCCGGCCCGGAGGCGCAGTTCCAGGTGTTCCAGGTCCAGCCCAGGTAGGACAGGCCGCGTTCGTCGAACCACTTCATGACGCGGTCGACGAATCCGTGCCCGCAGGTGTTCTCGCCGATCTCGCCCGCCACCAGGGGGACCTGGGCGGCGACCGGGGCGAGGGTGCTGTCCCAGCACGTCTCGTCCACGCAGGAGTTGAAGTTGTAGACGTGCCAGGCGGCGGCCAGCCGGCCGGCCGGGTCCATGGGGCGGTGCGCGAGCCACTGGCTCAGATCGTTGGAGTACGCGAGGCCGGGCACCAGGAGCAGGTTCTGCGCCCCCGTCCCGCGGACCGCGTCCACCAGGTCCTGCATGCCGGCGACCTCGTACCCGATCCCGGGGCAGGTTCCGCCGTCGCGCCAGCAGGTCCATGCCTGGGCGGCGGTGGGGGTGGCGCGGTCCGGGTAGGGCTCGTTGAACAGGTCGAAGGCGACGCGCCGGTCGTTCTTGAAGGTTTCGGCGACGGAGGTCCAGAACGCCGGGGTGTACTGGGCGTCGGGCATCGGTTTCTGGCAGGTGGCGTGGACGTCGGCGCAGCCCGCGGAGTTGCCGGTGTACTGGCCGTACGTCCAGTGGAGCTCGACGATCGGGGTCATGCCGTGGGCGAGCACCCGGCCGACCAGGTCCTTCACGGCCGTCTGGTAGGCGGCGCCCCGGTACTCGGGCTTGACGTTGGCGAGGCCGAGCCAGCACTCCTCGTTGAGCGGGATGCGGACGGCGTCGGCCTTCCAGTCGGCGACGGCCTGGACGGCGGCGTCGTCGACGGGTCCGTCGAAGATGCCGTTCCCCTGCACGCACATGAACTCGGCCCCGGAGCGGTTCACGCCGAGGAGCCGGCGGGTGGCGCCGTTCTGGTCGGTGAGCCGGTTGCCGGTGACGCCGAGCTCGGGAGCGCCGGTGACCGGGGTCGGGGCGGGCGGGGTGGGGGTCGGAGTAGGAGTGGGAGTAGGAGTGGGAGTGGGAGTAGGAGTGGGCGTGGGTGTCGGGGGCGCGGCCTGGTTGCAGACCGTGCCGTTGAGTGTGAACGCACCCGGAGCGGGGTTGCTGCCCGACCACGAGGCGAGGAAGCCGGTGGTCGCGCTCGCCCCGGTGGCGAGCGAACCGTTCCAGCTCTCGTTCGAGGCGGTGACGCTCGCGCCCGACTGGGACCATCTGGCGCCCCAGCCCTGGCTGATCACCTGACCGGCCGGGAAGTCGAAGTCCAGCTTCCAGGAGCTCACGGAGGGACCGTTGTTGGTGACGGTCAGCGCGCCCTGGAAGCCGCCGGCCCAGGAGCCGGTGACGGAGTACTGCACGGTGCAGACCGGTGCGGCCGCGGCTCCGGTGGCCGTACCGACCACGGCGAGAGCGGTGCTCGCCGCGGTGAGCGCTGCTCCCGCGAGCAGCGCCGGTAAGCGTGGGGGATGGCGCATGAGCGAGTCCTCACGGCGAGGGCACACCGGTGACGGCGCGCCGACGGGTTGGATCCGCTCCCACTGGTCGGGCCGACCGTAGCGACAACTTCCCTCAAGGAAAAGAGGAGTTGACCAAATTGGTCGGCGGAATGCCTTCGACTCTTCGGGCGTCTTGACGGCGTCTCACCGGATCTGCACAGTGGGAGCGCTCCCACTGGTTCAGAGCTTGACCGCTCCGCCCTCGCTCCACCCCCACCCGCCGAGACGCGAGGAGAACCACCCGCATGCCACAGCGATCGCCACGACCACCCCGGGTGCGCCGTGCCGTCCGGCCGCTCACCGCGCTGGCCGCCGTACTCGCCCTTCCCGCCGCCCTGCTCGCCGTCGGCCCGCCCGTCCAGGCCGCCACGGCGGCCGTCCAGTGCAGCGTCGACTACAAGACCAACGACTGGGGCTCCGGCTTCACCGCCGAGCTCACCCTCACCAACCGCGCCACCACGGCCCTGAACGGCTGGACCCTCAGCTACGCCTACACGGGCGACCAGAAGCTGGCCAACGGCTGGAACGGCACCTGGACCCAGTCAGGTAAGAGCGTCACCGTCACCAACGCCGACTGGAACGGGACCGTCGCCGCCGGCGCCGCCGTCACCACCGGGGCCCAGTTCAGCTACACGGGCACCAACGCCGCCCCGAGCTCCTTCGCCGTCAACGGCACCGCCTGCACCGGCGCCCACCAGCCGCCGGTGGCCGTCCTCACCAGCCCCGCCCCCGGCGCCGTCTACACCGAGGGCGACGCCGTCCCGCTCGCCGCCACCGCGGCCGCCGCCGACGGCGCCACCGTCGACAAGGTCGAGTTCTACAGCGACACGAGCCTCATCGGCACCGACACCACCGCGCCCTACACCTTCGGCGCCACCTCCTTGCCGGCCGGCGCCCACTCGCTGTACGCCAAGGCCTACGACTCGCTCGGCGCCACCGGCGAGTCCGCCCCGGTCGGCATCACCGTCGCCGCCGGCCCCGCACTCGTCGCGAGCCCCGCCCAGCTCTCCGTACGCCAGGGCGCGACCGGCACCTTCGACCTGAAGCTCTCCACCCGGCCGAGCGCGGACGTCACCGTGACCGTCGCCCGCACCTCGGGCGTCACCGGCCTCACCGCGAGTCCGACCACGCTCACCTTCACCCCGGCGAACTGGGACACCGCCCAGCGCGTGACCGTCACCGCCGCCTCCACCGGCACCGGCACCGCCGTCTTCACCGCGACCGCCCCCGGCCACGCCAAGGCCGAGGTCACCGTCGCGCAGCTCGCCGCGAACTCCACGTACGACGCGCGCTTCCTCGACCTCTACGGGAAGATCACCAACCCGGCCAACGGCTACTTCTCGCCCGAGGGCATCCCGTACCACTCCGTCGAGACCCTGATCGTCGAGGCCCCCGACCAGGGCCACGAGACGACCTCCGAGGCGTACAGCTACCTCGTCTGGCTCCAGGCGATGTACGGCAGGATCACCGGCGACTGGTCCAAGTTCAACGGCGCGTGGGACACGCTCGAGAAGTACATGATCCCCACCCACGCCGACCAGCCGACCAACTCCTCCTACAACGCGGGCAAGCCCGCCACCTACGCCCCCGAGTGGGACCTGCCGTCCCAGTACCCGGCCAGGCTCGACAGCACGGTCGCGGCCGGCACGGACCCGCTCGCCGCCGAGCTGAAGAGCGCCTACGGCACCGACGACATCTACGGCATGCACTGGATCCAGGACGTCGACAACGTCTACGGTTACGGCAACGGGCCCGGGAAGTGCTCCGCCGGACCGACGGCGACCGGCCCCTCGTACGTCAACACCTTCCAGCGCGGCCCGCAGGAGTCCGTCTGGGAGACCGTCACCCACCCCACCTGCGACCGGTTCGCCTACGGCGGGAAGAACGGCTACCTCGACCTGTTCACCGGTGACAGCTCCTACGCGAAGCAGTGGAAGTTCACCGACGCCCCTGACGCCGACGCCCGCGCCGTCCAGGCCGCCTACTGGGCCGACGTGTGGGCCAAGCAGCAGGGCAAGGGCGCCCAGGTCGCCACGACCGTCGGCAAGGCCGCCAAGATGGGCGACTACCTTCGCTACGCCATGTTCGACAAGTACTTCAAGAAGATCGGCGACTGCGTCGGGCCCACCACCTGCCCCGCCGGCACCGGCAAGGACAGCTCCCACTACCTGCTGTCCTGGTACTACGCCTGGGGCGGCGCCACCGACACCTCGGCCGCCTGGTCCTGGCGGATCGGCTCCAGCCACGCGCACGGCGGCTACCAGAACCCGCTCGCGGCCTATGCCCTGAGCAGCTACGCCCCGCTCAGGCCCAAGTCGGCCACCGGAGCCGCCGACTGGGCCACCAGCCTGGGGCGCCAGCTGGAGTTCTACCGCTGGCTCCAGTCCGACGAGGGTGCCATCGCGGGCGGCGCCACCAACAGCTGGCAGGGCCGGTACGCCACCCCGCCGGCCGGCACCCCCACCTTCCACGGCATGTACTACGACGAGAAGCCCGTCTACCACGACCCGCCGTCCAACCAGTGGTTCGGCTTCCAGGCCTGGTCCATGGAGCGCGTCGCCGAGTACTACCAGCAGACCGGCGACACCGCGGCGAAGACCGTGCTCGACAAGTGGGTCTCCTGGGCGCTGTCCAAGACCACGATCAACCCGGACGGCACCTACCGCATCCCGGCCACCCTCCAGTGGTCCGGCGCGCCCGACACCTGGAACCCGGCCGCCCCCGGCGCCAACGCCGGACTGCACGTCACCGTCGCCGACTACACCGACGACGTCGGCGTGGCGGCCGCCTACGCCAAGACCCTGACCTACTACGCGGCCAGGTCCGGCCACGCCGAGGCCAAGCGGGTCGCCAAGGCACTCCTCGACGGCATGTGGGCCCACTACCAGGACCCGCTGGGCATCGCGGTCCCGGAGACCCGCGCCGACTACAACCGCTTCGACGACCCCGTGTACGTCCCGAGCGGCTGGACCGGCACCATGCCGAACGGCGACGCCGTGAACTCCTCGTCCACCTTCGTCTCGATCCGCTCCTTCTACAAGAACGACCCGGCCTGGCCGAAGGTCGAGGCGTACCTGGCGGGCGGCGCCGCCCCCGTCTTCACCTACCACCGGTTCTGGGCCCAGGCGGACATCGCCATGGCCATGGGCTCGTACGCGCAGCTGCTCGAGTAAGGGCCGCCGCCGCGTGAGCGAGCGGCCCCGCGTACGACGCGGGCGGGCGGACCCCGGTCCGGGGTCCGCCCGTTCGCTGTGCCGGAACGCGGTCGCTAGGCGGCCGGGACGACGTCGAGACCCAGCTCGTGGTTCTTGATCGCCTCGCGCACGGCGTTGACGAAGCCGTTCCAGAAGTGGTCGGCGTAGGGAGCGGCGGTGCTCGGCACGCCGGCCGTCGTGCGGCGGTTCGCGGCGCCGGAGAAGGTGCCGAACATCGCCGAGCGCAGCGCCGTGGAGATCTCCAGCTGCGCGCCGGCGCCGGTGCGGGTGCGGTTGACGATGTTCGTCGGGTCGTCACCGTTGATGGGGTCGGTGGCGCCCGCGAGGACCACCGTCACGTTCCAGTCCGGGTTGCTGTTCTTGGTGTTGAGACCGTACTTGTCGAAGGCCGCGAGCAGGTTGCGCTTGAGCCGCGCGTCCAGGCCGCCGACGTTGATCTTCTTCTCGGTCGTGTCGCTGAAGCCGTGCAGGGAGACCGCGTACAGGTTGTTGGCGCAGGCGGCCAGCGC
The DNA here is from genome assembly GCF_053601115.1 of Streptomyces sp. NPDC004788. Lineage (NCBI taxonomy): Bacteria > Bacillati > Actinomycetota > Actinomycetes > Kitasatosporales > Streptomycetaceae > Streptomyces > Streptomyces sp. NPDC004788. The sequence goes on along the minus strand of NZ_JBSGBF010000105.1, from coordinate 1,137 downwards.
GGCCGGGTCGTCGCAGTGGGTCGACGTGACGTGCTGGTTGTCCGGGTTGGAGAGCGCCTCGTACATCCAGTAGTCGCGCTGCGGCTCGCCCGCCACCGCGGCGCTCGCCGGGTCCGTCGTGTAGTCGAAGGGCGTGTAGCCGGCGACGGCCATGCACAGCTCGCTCGTACCCGACTCGATCGAACCGCCGTGCGGCGCGATGACCGCGGTGCTGTTGACGGCGACGCTCGTGTTCTTCGCGTTGTCCGTGACCTGGACCGGCGCGCCGATGCGGAAGCGCCGCATCCACTCGACGCCCTCATTGGCCGCGTTCCTCGTGTACATGTCCGTGTTCGAGTTGTAGAACTCGGTCGCGGCCGCGGCGGGCGTGGCGCCGTCGCCCACCACGGCGTTCAGCGTGGGCAGGCCCGCGGCGACGGCGGCGACGGAGGCGAGCACGGTACGTCTGCTGGTGTTCGTCATGAGGGTGATCCTGCACCACGTCCCGACGACCGCTTCGGCGGGGTCCCTCTGAACATGACAAGGAGCAGAGTCCGGTGAGCGGGGTGGGCGATCCGATAACCGGCGACGTGGCTTGATCGCTCAGACCGGAAACCGGCTGTCGCGATTCGTGCGCCAAGCCGTAGAAACGGGTGCTGTTTCCCGTTGGTCGTCTTCCGATCCAAGGAGCCCCTCATGACCCGTTTGCGCACCACTGCCATGGCCCTCGCCGGCGCCGCCGCGATGTTCGCCCTCACCGCCGCGCCCGCCCAGGCGGCCCCCGGTGACGTGACGACCACCTGCGCGAGCACCGCCACCCCGGCGGGCTATGTCGACGTCAGCTGGGGCTACAGCGCCAGCTGCGGCACCCAGAACTTCGACCCGAACATCAAGCAGATCAAGCAGCTGACCGGTCTGCCGATAGGCACCGTCGTCCAGGCGTGCGGCTCCACGTACTACCCGGCCGGCTGGACGGCGACCAGCTCCTACTACTCCAGCTCCTGCGTCGCCTTCCCGAACTCCGGCTTCAACAACAACGCCTGGACCCTCAAGCGCGTCTACTGACCGCACCGTGCACGGTTGAGCTGCGGCCGGTGGGGTTGGGAGAGGGCGGGGGTAAGAGAAGGGCCGGAAACCCAAAACAATTTTAAAGTGGGG
>NZ_JBSGBF010000104.1:358-27560 GCF_053601115.1 Streptomyces sp. NPDC004788 | reverse complement strand
CTCGTCCGCCTGGCGCACCGCTCGCCGCCCCCGGCGCCGGCCCGCGCGATGCGCGCGGGCCGCCGCACGGCCTTTTCCCTCCCTCGTATCTCCCTCCTTCGTTTCTCCCACCCTCGTACGTATCTTTCGGAGCCTGTCCCTCCATGTCCCCGCAGCAATCCCTTTCGTCCAGGCAGTCCAGGCAGTCCAGGCAGTCCGGCACCGGACTCGTCCTGGCCCTCGGCCTCGCCGCCATGGTCGTGTCGATGATGCAGACGCTCGTCGTCCCGATCCTGGCCGTCGTCGAGCACCAGCTCGACATCACCACGTCCGCCGCGAGCTGGCTCACCACCGCGACCCTGCTGTCCGCCGCCGTGTTCACGCCGCTGCTCGGCCGGCTCGGCGACCAGCGCGGCAAGCGGCCGGTCCTCATCGCCGTCCTGGCCCTGACCGTCGTCGGCTCGGTCCTCGCCGCCACGACCAGTTCGCTCCCGCTGCTCCTCGCCGCCCGCGCCATGCAGGGCGCCGCCACGGCGATCTTCCCGCTCGCCCTGTCCGTACTGCGCGACGAACTTCCGCCGCGCCGGCTGCCCGGTGCCATGGGTCTGGTCAGCGGCACCCTCGCGGTCGGCAGCGGTCTCGCCCTGGTCGGCGCGGGGCTGCTGACGCGGGGCGCCGACCCGGACTACCACCGGGTGTTCTGGCTCGCCACGGGTCTGTCCGTCGTCGCGCTCGTGGTCGCCGCCGTGACCGTCCCGCCGTCGCCGCGTCCGTCGGGCGGGCGTACCGACTGGCTGGGCGCCGGAGCGCTCGCCGCCACGCTCGTGCTGCTGCTCCTGCCGGTGTCGCAGGGCAACACCTGGGGCTGGGGCTCGGCCCGTACGGTCACGCTGTTCGTCGCGGCCGTGGTGATGGCGGCGGTGTGGGTGCTCGTCGAACGGCGGGTGCGCGAACCGCTCGTCGACATGGGGATGTTCGTACTGCGGCCGGTTCTCTTCACCAACGTCGCGGGGCTGCTGCTCGGCTTCGGCATGTTCACGCAGTTCATCGCCGTGTCGTACCTCGTGCAGACGCCGACGGCGCTCGCCGGATACGGATTCACCGCCTCCGTCCTGTCGGCGGCCGTCACCTATCTCCTGCCCGCGACCTTCGCCTCGCTCGTCGGCGCCCAGATCGCCGGTCTCCTCGTGCGCCGCGTCGGAGCCCGCGTCACCCTGGCGACCGGTGGTGTCTTCGGCGTCCTCGGCTATCTGTGGCTGGCGCTCCAGCACGGCACCACCGGCTCGGTGATCGCCGCCGGCATGCTCACCGGCCTCGCCGTGAGCTTCGGCCTGGCGTCGCTGCCCGCGTTCATCGTGGCGGGCGTGCCGGTCCACCAGAGCGGCATCGCGAACGGCATCAACTCCATCGCCCGCTCGGTCGGCAGCGCCGTCGGCAGCGCGGTGATCACCTCGCTGCTCACCGCACGCCTCATCAAGGGCCTCCCGCCGGGCGTCCCGCCGCTGCCCCAGGAGTCCCAGTACACGACCGCGTTCGTGATCGGCGCGATCGCGTTCGCGCTGGTGACGGTCACGGCGCTGACGGGGCTGCGGATCGAGGACGGGCGCGGGAAGACCGTGATCCGGGCGGCCGGGCAGGACGAGACGGTCCGGACGGCCGGGCAGGACGAGACAGTCGGGACGGCCGGGCAGAACGAGACGGTCGGGACGGCCGGGACGGCGACGGAACCGGCCGTGGCCGGGCCGGCCGTGGCGGAAGGCGCGGGTACCCGATGAGAGGCCCCGCTCGGTAGGGGCTTCGCGCACCTCACCCGCGCCGCCCGGGCAGGAAGCGTGCCAGGGCGGCGCGGGCGAGGGCGAGGTGGGACTCCTCGGGGTGGGTGGTGAGGCGGATCTTCACCCAGGCTTCGTCGAGACACATTCCGGTCACCCGGGACAGCCTCCTGGCCTGCCAGGAAGTGATGGGGGACCAGATCCAACGACGCCGACCGAGCTGCTTCATGAGCTGCTCAACGAGGTGACCCACCTCACCGAAACCGTACAAACCGGTCAAGCTATCCGGCTGGTGCGTAACCCGCCGGACGGGTGGTGAAGGTGCCGCGGCCCTGGGTGCGGCTGCGCAGGCGCGAGGCATAGCCGAAGAGTTCGGCCAGCGGGACCGTCGCCGTCAGCACCGCCGTGCCGCCCCGGGTCGTGGAGCCGTTGACCCGGCCGCGGCGGGCGGCGAGGTCGCCCAGGACCGTGCCGACGGCGTCCTCGGGGACGGTGACCGTGACCTCGGCGACCGGTTCGAGCAGCGTCATCTCGCTCGCCCGGAGCGCCTCCCGCAGGGCGAAGCGGCCGGCCGCGCGGAAGGCGAGCTCGGAGGAGTCCTTCACGTGCGTGGAGCCGTCGGTGAGCGTGACGCGGACTCCGGTCACCCGGTTGCCGCCGAGCGGGCCCTCGGCGAGGGCGTCGCGGCAGCCGGCCTCGACCGCGCGGGCGAACAGCGGCGGTACGCGGCCGCCGACGACGGTCGAGCGGAACACGAAGTCCTCCTCGTTCTCCTCGGTGAGCGGTTCCAGATCGATGACGACGTGGGCGAACTGGCCCGCGCCGCCGTCCTGTTTGACGTGCCGGTACGCGAGGCCGGTGACGCCCCGGGCGACCGTCTCCCGGTACGCGACCCTGGGCCGCCCGACCACGACGTCGAGGTCCTGGGCCTGGCGCAGCTTCTCGACGGTGACCTCCAGGTGCAGTTCACCCAGGCCCGAGAGCACGGTCTGCCCCGACTCGGGGTCGGTGCCGACGACCAGGGACGGGTCCTCCTCGGCCAGCCGGGCCAGGCCCGCGGCGAGGCGCCCGGTGTCGATGGCGCGCCGCGCCTCGACGGCCACCGAGACGACGGGGTCGGCCCGTTCGGGCTCCTCCAGCACCACCGGCGCGTCGGGCGCGCAGAGCGTGGCGCCGGACCGGGTGGACTTGGGCCCGACGACGGCGACGATGTCGCCGGCCGCGGCCAGTTCGGTCTCGGTCGTACGGTCGGCCTGGACGCGCAGGATGCGGGCGACGCGCTCGGTGCGTCCCGCCGTGGTGTCGAGCACGGTGTCCCCCTTTCGGAGCGTTCCCGCGTAGACGCGGAGGTAGGTCATACGGCCGGTGGACGTGACGCCCACCTTGAAGGCGAGCGCGGTGAACGGCGCCGCCGGGTCGGCGGGGTGCCGGTCGGGGCGTACGGGCGGCAGGTCGGCGGGCGCGGGCAGGTACGCGGTGACGGCGTCGAGCAGCGGCTCCACACCGCGGTTGCGGTAGGCCGAACCGCACAGCACGACCGTCGCCTCGCCGGAGAGGGTGAGGTCGCGCAACGCGGCGACCAGCGTGTCCGCGCTCAGCGCGCCCTTGGCGCAGAACTCCTCCAGGGCGGCCGGATGCAGCTCCGCGACCTGTTCGTCGAGCGCGCGCCGCCGGTGCTCCGCCTGCTCGCGCAGGGCATCGGGCACGGGTCCTTCGACCGGGCCCTCGCCCTGCGCGACGCCGCCGGGCCACTCGTACGCCCGCATCCGGACCAGGTCGACGACGCCGGTGAAGCCGTCCTCGCGGCCGATGGGGAGTTGGACGGGCAGCGGTACGGTGCCGAGCCTGGTCCGGAGGGACGCCACCGCCTTGTCGAGGTCGGCGCCCGCGCGGTCGAGCTTGTTGACGAACGCGATGCGCGGGACGCCGTGCCGGTCGGCCTGGCGCCACACCGACTCGCTCTGCGGCTCGACGCCCGCGACGCCGTCGAACACGGCGACCGCGCCGTCCAGGACGCGCAGCGCGCGTTCGACCTCGCCCGCGAAGTCGACGTGGCCGGGGGTGTCGATCAGGTTCAGCCGGTGGCCCGCCCACTCGCAGCTGACGGCCGCGGAGAAGATCGTGATGCCCCGGTCCCGCTCCTGCGGGTCGAAGTCGGTGACGGTCGTGCCGTCGTGGACCTCGCCGCGCTTGTGGGTGGCGCCGGTCAGATAGAGGAACCGCTCGGTGAGGGTGGTCTTGCCGGCGTCGACGTGGGCGAGGATGCCGAGGTTACGGAGGTGTGCAGAGGTACGCATGATGATGGTCCTTCGCGTGCGATGCGGAAGCAGGGCAGCGCGATTCCCGTGACGATTCGCTGTACGGGTACGACCTCGTCGCGGGTCAGCGGTGACGGCCGCGCAGCCGGCACCGGACGGGACGAGAGGCGAGGATCACGTCGTACCGGGCGCGGGAGACGACGGCGCCGGCGGTGGCGGTGCGCATGGTCGTCTCCCTTCATGGCTCGTTCATCTGACGGTTCGTCGACCGACGGTGCGTCGGATCGTCCGCGTGAGCGAGTGTAGGGAGACGCGGTCCGGATGAGACACCTGTTTTTCGACTTGTCGGAGATCACGTCCCGAGCTATCTTGCATTACATGGTTCCTGGTGACGCAAGTAACGAGGCGGGGGGCAGGGTTCCCAGCCAGCTCCGCAAGGGCGTGCTGGAGCACTGCGTCCTGGCGCTGCTCAGGGACGGGCCGAGGTACGGCATCGAGCTGCTCGGCGAGCTCTCCGCGGTCAGCGTGATGACCACCAGCCAGGGGACGATCTACCCCTTGCTGTCCCGGCTGCGCCGCGAGGGACTCGTCGACACCGAGCTGCGCGAGTCGCCGAGCGGTCCGTCCCGGCGCTACTACACGCTCACCCCGGCCGGCCGGGCGGCTCTGGCCGAGTTCACCCGCGCCTGGCCGCTGTTCCGGGACGCCGTCGACCACTTTCTCAACGACCCGCAGGGGGAGCCCTCATGAACACCATCGACCACCCGCTCGTGACCGCCTACCTCGACGCCGTCGCGCACGAGACGGCCGGACTGCCCGCCGAGCGCCGGGCCGAGCTCCTGGCGGATCTGCGCGAGCACATCGAGGTGAGCGGCGCCGAGGGCGAGCAGCAGCTGCGCGAGGTCCTCGCGGACCTGGGCGAGCCCCGCACGGTGGCCGCGTCCGCGCTCGCCGAGGAGCCGGTCACCGCGACGGTCACGGTCGGTCAGCCCGTACGGCCCGGGCGCGCCTGGCCCACCGTGCTGCTGCTCGCCGCGGCGGGGCTGCTCTTCCTGTTCAACATGGTGGTGGGCGCGGTGGCGCTGCTGGTCGGGCTGTGGCTGCTGTGGAAGTCGCCGCTCTGGGACCAGCCGAGCAAGGTGATCGGCACGGCCGCCTCGGCAGCGCCCCCGGTGGTGCTGCTCGTCGGCGGCCTCTTCCTGGCCGCTCCCCGGATCGGCCCCACGGAGGTGCTGCTCCTCGTCGCGTTCGCGCTCGCCGTGCCGGCGATCGGCGCCGTGACCCTGCTGCGCACCGTGCGCCGCTAGCGCTCGACACGAAACAGACGAAACAGACGTAACAGACGAAGGCGCCCGGCCGGGAGACCCCGGCCGGGCGCCTTCGCGGTGTCTTACAGCCGTGCGAGTGGGCCCCGGTCAGCCACTGACGGGGGCGGTGAGGGCCGGACCCGCGTCGGCGCGCGAAAGGGCCTCCTGCGTCGCCTCCGGAACCCCTACGCCTCACCCCACACCGCCCGCCCCAAACCAGAAACGCACTCCTTTCGCAGGTCCCTAACAAGGCCGCTCACGCCAGGCGGAGCCGTTATCCAGCCGTTACAAACGGGCACTTCATACCCATTTGACGGCGTTTTCCGCGCCCCTCCGCCGCCATTTCCGTATGCCGGGCGGCTCGCGCGGCTATCACCCTCCACCGCCCCACCACAACCCCCTCGCACCAGGAAGTTCACCGATGTGCTCGGTAGCTTCGGCGCCCATGACCACAGCACACGCCACCACTGCGACCGCCGGCCTGGACATCGGCCGGGCCGAGATCACGGACGGCGCCGACCTCTGGCGGATCGCCCACGAGGCCGGGGAACTGGACGTCAACTCGCCCTACAGCTATCTGCTGTGGTGCCGGGACTTCGCCGGGACGACCGCCGTCGCGCGGGACGCGACCGGGCGCGCGGTCGGGTTCGTCACCGGCTATCTGCGGCCCGAGGCGCCGGGGACGCTGTTCGTCTGGCAGGTCGCCGTGGAGGGTTCGTATCGCGGAACCGGGGTAGCCGGAGCACTGCTCGACGCTCTGGCCTCCCGCGTGGCGGCCGAGCACGGGCTCGTCCGGATCGAGGCGACGGTCACACCGGGGAACGTGGCCTCCGACCGGATGTTCCGTTCGTTCGCGCGCCGGCACGGCGCCGGGGTGGCGCGGGAGGTCCTCTTCCCGACGGCCGTGTTCCCCGAGCCGGCCGGCGCCGACGAGCCGCACGGGACCACTCCCGCGTCACACGAGCCCGAAGTGCTGTACCGCATCGGGCCCCTGACGCCCTGACAACCCCTGTCAGGCCTCCCTGACGCCCTGACAGCCCGCCCGGACCGACCGACCACCCACCCGCCACGTACCACCACCTCTTGCGGAGCACGCGTGACCATCCTCACCACCCCTCTCAGCACCCTCGTCCCGTCCGTCTTCGAGACCGTCGAGTCGGAGGTGCGCAGCTACTGCCGAGCCTGGCCCGTGGTGTTCGAGCGGGCGAGCGGCAGCCGGCTGTACGACGAGCACGGGCGGCCCTTCCTCGACTTCTTCGCCGGCGCCGGATCGCTCAACTACGGCCACAACAACCCCGTACTGAAGCGCGCGCTGCTCGACTACCTCGCCTCCGACGGCGTGACGCACGGCCTCGACATGTCGACCACGGCCAAACGCGACTTCCTGGAGACCTTCCGCAACACCGTCCTGGAGCCCCGCGCCCTGCCCTACAAGGTGATGTTCCCGGGCCCCACCGGCACCAACGCCGTCGAGGCCGCGCTCAAGCTCGCCCGCAAGGTCACCGGCCGGGAGACGGTCGTCTCCTTCACCAACGCCTTCCACGGCATGTCCCTCGGCTCGCTCGCCGTCACCGGCAACGCCGCCAAGCGGGCCGGTGCCGGAGTGCCCCTCCCGCACGCCACACGCATGCCGTTCGACCACTACCTGGGCGGGCGGACCCCCGACTTCCTGTGGTTCGAGCGGCTCCTCGACGACCCCGGTTCCGGCCTGGACCGCCCGGCGGCCGTGATCGTGGAGACCGTGCAGGGCGAGGGCGGGATCAACGTCGCCCGCGCCGAGTGGCTGCGCGGGCTCGCGGAGCTGTGCCGGCGGCACGAGATGCTGCTCATCGTCGACGACGTGCAGATGGGCTGCGGCCGCACCGGTGACTTCTTCTCCTTCGAGGAGGCGGGCATCACGCCCGACATCGTCACCCTGTCGAAGTCCATCAGCGGCTACGGCCTGCCGATGGCGCTGTGCCTCTTCCGCGCCGAGCTGGACCAGTGGCAGCCGGGCGAGCACAACGGCACCTTCCGCGGCAACAACCCGGCCTTCGTCACCGCGACCGCCGCCCTCGACGCGTACTGGCGCGACGGCGCCCTGCGCGAGCGCACCCTCGGCCGGGCCGAGCGGGTCGAGCGCGCCCTCACCGACCTGTGCGGCGACGACGGGCGCACGGCCCGAACCGTCCGGGGCCGCGGGCTGGTCTGGGGCCTGGAGTTCGCCGAGCCGGAGCGCGCCGCGGCCGTGTGCCGACGGGCCTTCGAGCTCGGGCTGCTCCTGGAGACCTCCGGACCGCACGACGAGGTCGTCAAGCTGCTGCCGCCGCTCACCGCCACCGACGACGAACTCGACGAGGGTCTCGGCATCCTCGCCCGGGCCGTCCGCCACGCCGCCGCCGGCCGCTCCGCCGCCTGAACGAAAGGCCACATCATGATCGTCCGTACCTTCGCCTCGCTCGACGGCACCGAGCGCCACGTCCGCGCCGCCTCCGGCACCTGGGAGAGCAAACGGATCGTCCTGGCCCGTGAACGGGTCGGCTTCTCCCTGCACGAGACCGTCCTGTACGCCGGCACCGAGACGTCCATGTGGTACGCGAACCACGTCGAGGCCGTCGTCTGCGTCGAGGGCGAGGCCGAGCTCACCGACCACGAGACGGGGCTCACGTACACCATCGTGCCCGGAACGATGTACCTGCTCGACGGGCACGAGCGGCACACCCTCAAGGTCAGGCGCGACTTCCGCTGCCTCTGCGTCTTCAACCCGCCCGTCACCGGCCGCGAGGACCACGACGAGAACGGCGTGTACCCGCTCCTCACCGAGCCGGAGCCCGAGCCGAGCTGAAACCCCGCACCCGTACAGACCCCGTACAGACCCCGTGAACGAACACGAGGAAGGAAGGCAGTCCCACCCATGGTCTCCGCCCCCACCCGTCCCATCGACCTCTACCCCACCCGCGGCGCCGAGGAAGTGCTGATCGGCCGCAAGGACCCCGTCGTCTGGTCCGCCCCCGGCACCCCCGGCCCGTTCTGGGCGCGCGAGCTGGAGTCGTACGACCGCGACGGCTTCGTCACTGTCGAGGAGCTGGTGACGCCCGACGAGGTCGCCGGGCTGCGCGCCGAGCTGGACCGGCTCGTCGCCGACCCCGCCGTACGCGAGGACGAGCGGTCGATCGTCGAGCCGGGCTCGCAGGAGATCCGCTCGGTCTTCGAGGTGCACCGGATCAGCGAGGTCTTCGCCCGGCTCGCCGCCGATCCCCGGGTCGCCGGGCGGGCCCGGCAGATCCTGGGCTCCGAGGTGTACGTCCACCAGTCGCGGGTCAACGTCAAGCCCGGCTTCGGCGCCAGCGGCTTCTACTGGCACTCGGACTTCGAGACCTGGCACGCCGAGGACGGGCTGCCGCAGATGCGGACCGTGTCGGTGTCGATCGCGCTCACCCCGAACCACACCACCAACGGCAGCCTCATGATCATGCCGGGTTCGCACCGCACCTTCCTCGGCTGCGCCGGCGAGACCCCGAAGGACAACTACAAGCGGTCGCTGCAGATGCAGGACGCGGGGACGCCGTCGAACGAGGCGCTGACGACGTTCGCCGACGCCTGCGGGATCCGCCAGTTCACCGGGCCGGCCGGCTCGGCGACCTGGTTCGACTGCAACGCGCTGCACGGCTCGGGCGACAACATCACCCCGTACCCGCGCAGCAACGTCTTCTTCGTCTTCAACAGCGTGGAGAACAGGCCGGAGGCACCGTTCGCCGCGCCGGTGCGGCGGCCGTCCTTCATCGCCTCGCGGGACTTCACTCCCCTGAGCTGAGCTCGTCCGTCCCTCCTCCCCCCTCTTCTCCCCCGCCTCCTCCCCGCCTCTCCCCCGCCTCCCCGACTCCCTGGAAGGACCCTCATGTCCCGTGCCCCGCGCCCCGATCGGCTCGACCGGCGTGGCTTTCTCGCCCTGGCCTCCGCCTGCGGGGTCGCCGGAGTGCTGACCGCCTGCAGCCGCACCGAGGCGGGCACGGGCGCTCCGAAGGAGGACGCCGGCCTGCTCGCGAAGCTGCGCGAGCAGGGCTTCGTGCGGGTCGGTTTCGCCGGTGAGGCGCCGTACGGCTTCCAGGACGGCGACGACCTCGCCGGTGAGGCCCCGACGCTGCACCGGGAGGTGTTCCGGGCGCTCGGCGTCCGTGAACTGCGGCCCACGCTCACCGAGTTCGGCTCGCTGATACCCGGACTGCTCGCCGGCCGGTTCGACGTCGTGAGCGCGGGCATGTCGATCACGCCCGAGCGGTGCGCCAAGGTGATCTTCTCCGAGCCCGAGTTCGTCTCCCCCACCGCCCTGATGGTCCCGAAGGGCAACCCGAAGCGCCTGACCGACTTCGCGTCCTGCGCGCGGGCCGGAGCGACGGTGGGCGTGCTGACCGCCGCCGTGGAGGCTTCGTACGCGAAGGCGGCGGGCGTCCCCGACGGGTCGGTGAAGACGCTGGCCAAGCAGCAGGACGGGCTCGACGCGCTGCTCGCCGGACGCGTCGACGCCTTCGCCCTCACCGGGATCTCGCTGCGCTGGCTGGCCCGGACGAACCGGGGCGCGGCGGTGGAGGTGGCCACGCCGTTCGTGCCCGTCGTGGACGGTGGGAAGCAGTGGAGCGCGGGCGGAGCGGTGTTCCGGCCGGGAGCGCGGTCGCTGCGGGACGCGTTCGACCGCGAGCTCGCGCGGATCACCGGCGATCCGGGGCGCTATGTGGGCCTGATCGGGCGCTACGGCTTCACCGAGAAGGAGGCGCCGCCCCGGTCGCTGCACACCGCGGACCTGTGCGCGGGCAAGGGGCCGGCGTGAGCGACTTCCTGCCCGAGTTCCGGCGGGCGCTGCCGCGGCTCGGCGAGGGGCTGCTCGTGACACTGGAGGCGACGCTGCTCGGCGCGGCCCTCGCCCTGGTCCTGGCGTACGCGCTGGGGCTGATGTCCCGCTCGCGGCGGCTGCCGGTGCGCGGCGCGGCCCGTACCGTCGTCGAGTTCTTCCGCGGCACCTCGCTGTACGTGCAGCTCTTCTGGCTGTTCTTCGCGCTGCCGATCCTCGGCTTCCGGCTCGAACCGCTGGCCTGCGGCGTGGTGGCCCTGGGGCTCAACTTCGGGGCGTACGGGGCCGAGGTGGTCCGGGGCGCGGTCGCGGCCGTGCCCCGCTCGCAGCGGGAGGCGGCGGTCGCGCTCGGCATGGGGCCGTGGCTGCGGCTGCGACGGGTGGTGCTGCCGCAGGCGCACGCGCTGATGGTCGCGCCGTTCAAGAACCTGCTGGTGCAGCTGCTCAAGGCCACGCCGCTGCTGTCGCTGGTCACGGTGCCCGATCTGACCTTCGAGCTGGACCAGTTGCGGTCGGCGACCGGTGACACGGCGGCCGCTTATCTGGTGCTCCTCGCGGCGTACGGGCTCCTGGCCGCCGTGGTGAGCCTGCTGATGAACGCGCTGGAGCGGGCCGCGCGGGCCCGGCTCGGCGCGCTCGACGGCCCCGGCGCGCCCGGCGGTTCCGGCGGGCTCGGCGGTTCCGGGAAGCTCGGCGGGCTCGCAGGGCTCGGTGGCGGGGGTGGTCGGTGATGTGGGACGGGGAGGCGGCCTGGGCCGCGCTGCCGGTCGTCCTGAAGGGCTTCGGGGTCACGCTCGTGGCGACCGTGCTCGGCTTCGCGGTGGCGACGCTGCTCGGGCTCGTGCTCGCGCTCGTGGGGCGCGCCGCGCCCCGCTGGGTGGCGCTGCCGGTGACCGGGGCGGCCGCGTTCGTGCGGTCGACGCCGCTGCTCGTGCAGCTGTTCGCGGCCTGGGTCCTCGTGCCCGGCCTGGACGCCCCCGTCCTGGGCGTCCTGGTCCTCGGGGTGCACTACGCGGCGTACCTGGCGGAGGTGTACCGGGCGGGCATCGACTCCGTACCGCGCGGGCAGTGGGAGGCGTGCACGGCGCTGTCGCTGCCGCGGCGGCGGGTGTGGCGGGCCGTGGTGCTGCCGCAGGCGGTGCGCAACGTCCTGCCGCCGCTGGGCAACTACGCGGTCTCCATGTTCAAGGAGACGCCGCTGCTGTCCGTGATCACGGTGCACGAGATGGTGCACGAGGCGAACACCTTCGGCAGCACGCACTTCGCCTATCTGGAGAGTTTCACCCTGGCCGGCGCGGTGTTCCTGCTCGCGAGCTGGCCGACGTCCGTGCTCGTACGACGACTGGAGGCACGCCTTGCCCATTGAGAAGACCGAAGCCGGGGCCGGGCCTGCGGAGGCGGTACCCGGGACGACGTCCGCGACGGAGTCCGAGCCGATGTCCGATCCGGTGACCAGGCCGGTGCCCGATCCGATGTCCGATCCGGTGCCCGGGACGCCTGCCGAGGCGGTGCGGTTCGAGCGCGTGACCAAGCGGTACGGCGATCAGGTCGTCCTCGACGGTCTCGACCTGGCGGTCGGGCGCGGCGAGCGGGTGACACTGATCGGACCGAGCGGTTCCGGCAAGACGACCATCCTGCGGCTGCTCATGACCCTGGAGCGGGTCTCGGACGGCGTCATCCACGTGGCCGGGCAGCCGTACTCGCACATGCCGGCCGGCGGGGCGGGTTCCGGCGCGGACGGCGGTGCGGGCGGCGCGCTCGTCCCGGCGAGCGAGCGCTATCTCGCCCGGCGCCGGCGCGGGATCGGCATGGTCTTCCAGCACTTCAACCTGTTCCCGCACATGACGGTGGAGCAGAACATCGTCGAGGCGCCGGTGCACGTGCTCGGCGAGAGCCGGGAGGAGGCGCACGAGCGGGCCCGCGAGCTGCTGGGCATGGTCGGCCTCGCCGACAAGGCCGGCGCCCGGCCGACCCGGCTGTCCGGCGGCCAGCAGCAGCGGGTGGCGATCGCCCGCGCCCTCGCGATGCGGCCGGAGATCCTGCTGCTCGACGAGGTGACGTCGGCGCTCGACCCGGAGCTGGTGGCGGAGGTGCTGGACGTGCTCCGGGACATCGCCCGGGACACGGACATCACCCTGCTGTGCGTGACGCACGAGATGGGCTTCGCGCGGGACGTCTCCGACCGGATCCTGATGTTCGACCGCGGGTCGGTGGTGGAGTCGGGTCCGGCGGCCCGGCTGCTCGACGCCCCGGCGCACGAGCGGACCCGGGCCTTCCTGAGCTCGGTGCGCTGAGAGACCGGTTCGGGTCCGGTTCGAGTCCGGGTCGGACCCGAGCCGGAGCCGACGCCGAGCCGAGCCCGAACCGGACCCCAGCCGGACCCGAGCCGAGCGCGGGCCGGGCCCCGGCTCGAACGTCCACCGCCCGTTCCTGTGCACGAAGGGATGAATGCGGACCGACGTCGGCGTTTCGCGTGCGGAGCGGCGCCACCCTGCTGACGTGCGTACGGAGCGCGAGATCACGGTGCCGCGGCAAGGGCGGCCGGTGTTGGTGGGAAGAACGACGGGGCCCGGGCGTCAGGCCGGGCGGGGACGGCCGGCGCGGCCGCCGGCGGCGGTGCGGCGGGCGAGTGTCCGGGACCGGTTGCGGTACCGGGTGGACCGGGCCGTGGTGAGGGGGATGACCGCACTGGTCGGCTGGCTGGCGCTCGTGTGCCTGGCGGTCGTGGCGCCCGCGAGCACGCTGCTCGTGTGGACCGACACGCGGGCGCCGGTCACCTTCGAGGGCAAGGCGGCGGCGGTGTGGCGCACCGTCGGGCAGACGCTGCGGCTCGGCGGCGAGGTCGGACCGCCGCTGCGGATCGTGCTCTCGTTACTGCTGGCGCTGGTGGCCCTGCTGTACGTGTCCACGCTCGTCGGCATCATCACGACCGCGCTCACCGACCGCCTGACGGCGCTTCAGCGCGGCCGCTCCACGGTGGTGGAGGTCGGCCACACGGTGGTCCTCGGCTGGTCCGAACAGGCCCCGACGGTCGTCGCCGAGCTGGTCGCCGCCCATGCCCAGCGGCGGGGCGGCGCGGTCGCGGTCCTCGCCGAGCGGGACACCACCGAGATGGAGGAGGAGCTGCGCGCGGGCCTGCCGGGCGGCTCCCGGCGCAGCCGAGCCCGTAACCGGACCCGGCTGCTGTGCCGGAGCGGGCGCCCCGCCGATCCCGTGGCGCTCGCCCGGGTGAAGCCCGCCACGGCCGGCGCGGTGGTGGTCCTGCCGCCGGACGGTCCCGACAGCGGCGCGCAGGTGGTCAAGGCTCTGCTCGCGCTGCGGGCCGCGCTGGGCGACGGGCGTACGGTCCGGGTGGTCGCGGCGGTCCGCGACGGCCGCTACCGGGCCGCCGCCGCGCTCGCCGGCGGCCCGGGCGCCACCGTCCTCGACGTGGACGACATCGCGGCCCGCCTGCTCGTCCAATGCGTCCACCAGCCGGGCCTCGCGCTCGTCCTGGAGGACCTGCTCGACTTCGCCGGCGCCGAACTGCACACCCTCCACGAACCCGCGCTCGCCGGACTCCGGTTCGGCACGCTGCGGGCCCGCTGCGCCGACGCTTGCGCGGTGGGGATCGTACGGGCCGGCGGCACGCTCGTCCTCAACCCGCCGCCGGAGACGGAGCTGGGCCCCGGCGACGGCCTCGTCGTGGTCGCCGAGGACGGCCGCGCGCGGGCGCTCGGCGGCGACGTACCGGCGGTCGACGCCACGGTGATCGCGGCCGGTGCGCCACCCCGTGCACCCCGCCCGTACCGGGTGGTGATGCTCGGCTGGAACCGCCGCGCCGCGCGGGTGGTGGAGCTGCTCGTACGGGGCGGCGCTTCCGGGTCGACCGTGGACGTGGTCGCGGCGGAGGCGCCCGGGGAGGACGTGCCGGTGCTCTTCCACCGGGGCGATCCGCTCACGGACACGGCGGTTCGCCGTGTCGACGGCCGCTACGACCATGTGGTCGTCCTCGGGCCGGACCGTACGGCGGACGCGGACGAGCCGGACGACCGGACCCTCGTCACGCTCCTCCACCTGCGGGCCCAGGAGGCCGGGACCGGCCGCGCGCTGCCGCTCGTCGCCGAGCTGGCCGACGCCCGCAACCGCGCCATCGCGCCCGTCGGCCCCGGCGCGGACGTGGTCGTGAGCGGGCGGCTCGTCGGGCTGCTGATGGCCCAGATCTCCCAGAACGGTCATCTCGCGGCGGCGTTCGAGGAGCTGTTCGCGGCAGGCGGCGCTTCCGTGCAGCTGCGTCCGGCGGGGGACTTCGTCCTGGACGGTGCCGAGGCGTCGTTCGCGACGGTAGTGGCGGCTGCGGGCCGGCAGGGCGCGTGCGCGATCGGCTACCGCTCGGCGGCGGACGGGGTCCGGCTCAACCCGCCGAAGCGGGCGGTGCGCTGCTGGGGTGACGGGGACGAGGTGATCGTGATCGAGACGGAGCCGGATGCGACGTAACCCGGATGACGAGTTCTCGACAGGAGTGCGGTCCTCCGCATCGGGCCGGGCCAGGCGGGCAGAACGCGGTAGACGCACGACAAGCGGGCGATTGCCTGAGGAGCCTCCATGACGACGTGGCCTCCGGCCGACGAGCCGGTCTTCACCGCCGACTTCGACTCACGGGAGCAGTGGACCGCGGGCCGCTCCTGGGCCTATCCGGGCGGTGGCCCGGTCAACCCGGGCGACAACAAACTGGACTACCTGACGGCGGATCCCGCCTACACCCGCGGCGGTGTCTTCCGCGCGACCCGCCGCCCGGACGGCAAGTGGGACACGGGACTCCTGACGACCGAGGGCGCCCCCGGGGGCTTCGAACTGCGCACCGGCGACACGCTGGAGGCGCGGGTGCGCCTGCCCGAGGAGACCGGCGCCTGGCCGGCGATCTGGACCTGGCGGGACGGCGGGAGCGAGGTCGACGTCTTCGAGTACCACCCCGACAACCCGGACCTCCTCGAACTCTCCAACCACGTCCGCGGCACCTACCACTACCACCGCTCCCCCACCGTCAGCCCCGGCGCCTGGATCCGGCTGCGCACCGAGTTCGGGGCCCGCTCGGTCACCTGGTGGCTCGACGACACCGAGATCTTCAGCGACGACCGCGGCGTCGGCCGGAACTGGCGCGCCGACCTCATCGTCAACCTGTCGGTCTGCGCGGGCCGCTACCACCCGGCGCCGCCCCCGGCGGCGGAGGAGATGTCCTACGAGGTGGGCGAGCTGCGCGTGTACCGGTCGGCGGGCGGAGGCTGGCCGGGCCGGCCACCGGCCTGACGAGCGGCCCGGTCAGCCGATGTGCAGGGCCACCCCGCAGACGCCGTGGCCGGTGCGGACCGCGGCGCGCCAGACGCGCAGGGGGCCGTCGAGGACGCGACGTGACGGCCTGGAGCGGTCAGCGCGCGGAACGCTTCGATGGCGTCGCGCCGGGTCGGGTGCCCGTACCAGGCCCGGTGGTCCGGAAGCGGGGCCCGCTGCCACGCCTCCCAGCGCTCCCGCGAGCCGCGCGCGCCACGGTCGGCCGCCATCGCGGGCAGCAGGCGGGGCGCGTGCTCCGCGATGACCGTGTCGGGGTGACCGCTGATCCCCCAGGCGCTCGTGAATCCCATGTCGCGGACGCTATCGCCCGCCACTGACAGTGGCCGGGTCACCACCAGTAGGTGGGGTACTTCGGCGCGCCGCGGCGGATGCGGGAGACGGCGAACTCCATGACGACGAGCACCAGCGTGGCGCCGAAGAGGAGCGGGACGAAGCGGGCCGGGGCGGGTGACTGGAGGACGATGACCACGGCGGTGGCGCAGGCCGGGGAGTGCGGGGTGCGGGCGAGGTGGGTCAGGGCGAGGGTGACGCCGGCGGCGACGGCCGCGGCCCAGGCGCTGGCGCCGGCCAGCGCGAGGGTGGCGTAGCCCGCTGCGGCGGCCAGGAGGTGACCGATGACGACGCTGCGCGGCTGGGAGAGCGGTGCGGTCGGGGCGCCGTGGACGAGGGCGGCGCTCGCGGCCAGCGGGGGTATCAGGACCGGCTCGTGAATGGCCGCGCCGATGGCCACGAGACCGAGGAGGACGACCGTGACGGCACTCACACTGTGGAAGGCGGCCGCCGGCGCCGGGCGGGCCGGGGCTCGGCCGACGCTCCGGGGCTTGGGCGCGGTCTCGACCGTGGCGGCGGACGTGGCGGTCTCGGGGGCTGCGGTGTCGGTGCTCATGGTGACGTGAAGTGTTTCCGGAGGCAGGGGATCGGGAGGGCAGGCGTACGGACCCTGTGATCGACAGTCGGCCCGCCCTTGCGCCCACGCCTGCGCCGCCCGGATCGGGGCGGCGCGACCACGGTTGATTGTATACAAAACGTTGAAGCGGGGACGAGTGGGGTCGGTCACCAGCACGGGCCCGGTCGACGGGGCGGGTCGGGCGGAGGGCGGGGCGGGTGCCCGGTCGGGCGGCGCGCGGCCTGTGGGAGGGTGAGCCCGTGACCCCGACGCCGGAAACCGACAGCCCTTACAGCATCGACAGTCCTCACAGCACCGACAACGCCGGCAACGCCGACGACGCCCGCGACACCCGACGGACGCCCGCGCGGACGGCTCCGCGAACGGCTCCGGGCGGCGGGCGGGTCCTGCTCGGCTGCATGGGTCTGGGCGGGAGCTGGGACCCCGGCCCCTACTCCGGCGCCGACGTCGACGCCGCCGAGGCGGCGATCGAGGCCGCCCTGGACAGCGGCATCACCGCCTTCGACCACGCCGACATCTACCGGCACGGCAAGGCGGAGGCCGTCTTCGGCGAGGTCCTCGCCCGCACACCCGGGCTGCGCGAGCGGATCACCCTCCAGTCGAAGTGCGGGATCCGGCTCGCCGGCGGTGACCGGCCCGGTCTCTACGACCTGCGCGGGGCCACCGTCGTGCGCCGGGTCGAGGAGAGCCTCGCCCGGCTGCGCACCGACTTCCTCGACGTGCTCCTGCTGCACCGGCCCGACCCGCTCGCCGACCCGGCGGACGTCGCCGAGGCCCTGGAGTCGCTCCATCGGCAGGGGCTCGTACGGCGGTTCGGCGTCTCCAACATGAACGCGCCCCAGATCTCCCGGCTCCAGGCCCACCTCTCGCTGCCCCTCGTCGCGAACCAGCTGGAGCTGAGCCTGCTGCGCCGGGACTGGCTGGAGGACGGCGTGCTCGTGAACACGGCCGCGGCCTCCGCCGTCGGCTTCCCCGCCGGCACGGTCGAGCACTGCATGGCCCACGGCATCGGTCTGCAGGCGTGGGCCCCGCTGGCACAGGGCCGCTACACCGGGCGCCAGGAGACCGCGGACGAGCACGCCACGGCAGCGCTCGTCGCCGACCTCGCGAAGGAGAAGGGCACCACCCCGGAGACGATCGTGCTGTGGTGGCTCCAGCGCCACCCCGCCCGCATCGCCCCGGTCATCGGCACCAGCCGCCCCGAACGCATCCGCGCCTGCCGGGACGCCGCAGTCGACGCGCCGGACCTCGGGCACGAGGAGTGGTACCACCTGTGGATCACGGCGCGCGGCGCGGCCCTGCCGTGACGGGCGGCAGAAGGGTCCGCGTGCCGCTCGGGAACCCGGGACGCGGCCGGACCGTTACCGAAGCCAGGACCGGAATCGAGCCGGGGACGGGAGCCCGCCAGAGATGAACGACGCGCTGCACGCCGAGGCGCCCTCCTTCGCCCACCTCGCCGGGGATCCCGGCTCCCCGGTGCTGCTCCACGTGCCGCACTCCTCCCGGGTGGTGCCCCCGGAGGTGCGCCCCGGCATCGTGCTCGACGACGCGGAGCTGGAGCGCGAGCTCGACCACATCACCGACGCGCACACGGAGGACATCGCAGCCGTGGCGGCGGTGTCGGCGGACGTGGCGCCCTGGCGGTTCGTCAACCGGCTGTCGCGGCTGGTGGTCGACCCCGAGCGGTTCCCGGACGAGCGGGAGGAGATGCTGGCGGTCGGGATGGGCGCGGTGTACACGCGGACCACGCACCGCGCCGAGCTGCGGCCGGACGGCTTCGATCCCGTACCGCTCGTCGGCCGCTACTTCACGCCGTACGCCGAGGCCATGACCCGGGCCGTGGACGAGCGGCTCGCGGCGGTGGGGCGCGCGGTGATCGTGGACGTCCACTCGTACCCGACGGCGCCGCTCCCGTACGAGCTGCACGGCGACGGCCGGCGGCCGCCCGTCTGCCTGGGCACGGACGCCTTCCACACGCCGCCCGCGCTGCTCGCGGCGGCGCGGCGGGCCTTCGCCGGCTTCGGCGGCGTGGGGACGGACAGCCCGTTCGCGGGGACGTACGTGCCGCTGGCGCACTACGGTAAGGACCCGCGGGTCACGGCGCTGATGGTGGAGATCCGCCGCGACCTGTACATGACCGAGCCCGGAGGCCCTGCCGGGCCGGGGGTGCGGGCCCTGGGCTGCGCCCTGGCCGCCCTCGTCGACGCCCTCTCCTGAGGCACCGCGCCGGGACCTCCGCGTAAAATGGGGCAGGTGAGCGCACTGCGATACGAGCTGGTGTTCTCCGGCGGGACGGGCGAGGCCCGGGACGCCGTGGTGGTCGAGCGGACCTCGGCCACGGGCCCCGGCGGGCACCCGGTCTACGCCGATGTGACGGGCATCATCCGCGCCGAGATCAGCGACCGGGCGGAGGTGCGCATCCTCGCCTCGGGCGGCCACCAGGACGTCCCGCAGGGAGTGGTGGCCAGGCGGCTTCCGGAGGCCCCGGACGCGGGTGGCGCGGACGTCGCCTAAGCTTCGCGGATGACCACGATCGACCCCTCTTCCGAGCAGTCGGACCCGCGCTACGTCCGGGTCACCATCGAGCTCGTCGCCGAGATCACCGACGAGCAGGCCCTCAAGGCCGCCGCGCTCCAGCAGGTGCGGAACGACGAGTACCTGGACGACGCCGAGCGCGCCCAGTCCGTCGAGGCGATCGAGCTGGACCCGTCCGGCTCCCTCGCCCACTTCATCGACCCGGTCGAGCTGCTCGGCGACGTGCCCGGCGTCGAGCTGACCTCGGCCACCTGGGAGTCCGCCCACACCGAGTACGACCCGGACGAGGAGACCTGGGAAGAGCACTCGGTAGAGGACTGATCCCCCGCTCCTCCTCCCCCTTCCCCTCCTCTTCCCGATCACCTTCCGCCGCGCGGCGCTCGACCGGAGCACCGTGCGGCTGGTAGGAGATCCCTGCACAGTACGTCGGGCAAGGGGGCACGCGATGAAGCCGCTGGAGGCAGGGGATCCGGCATCGGTCGGAGACGGCCGGTACCAACTGGTCGGACGGCTCGGCCAGGGCGGCATGGGGGTGGTGTACCTGGGCCGCTCCCGGTCCGGCCGGGCGGTCGCGATCAAGGTCGTACGGCCCGAGCTGGGCACCGACCCCGAGTTCCGGCGCCGCTTCGCCCGTGAGGTGGCGGCGGCCCGGCAGGTCGGCGGCTTCCACACGGCCCCCGTGGTCGACGCGGACCCCGACGGACAGCCGGCCTGGCTGGTCACCGCGTACGTCCCCGGGCCCACGCTGCGGGCCGTCCTCGACCGGGTCGGGGCGCTGCCCGCGGACAGTCTCACCCTGCTCGCCGCCGGCCTCGCGGAGGCGCTGGAGTCCATCCACCGGGCCGGAGTGGTCCACCGCGACCTCAAGCCCGCCAACATCATCGCCGCCGAGGACGGGCCGCGCGTCATCGACTTCGGCATCGCCCGGGCGCTCGACGGCACCACGGCCCTCACCCGCACCGGCCTCCAGGTCGGCACGCCGGGCTACCTCGCACCCGAACAGCTGACCGGCGGCACGATCACGCCGGCCGTCGACATGTTCGCGCTGGGCGTCGTGCTCTGCCAGGCGGCGGGCGGCGCGCCCTTCGGCGACGGCTCGTCGGCGAGCTGGCTCTACCGGGTCGTCCACGAGGAACCCGAACTCACCGCGGTCCCCGTCGCGCTGCGCGGCCTCGTCGCCGCCTGCCTGGCCAAGGCCCCTGAGCAACGCCCCACGCCCGCGACCCTCCTCGACGCGCTGACGGTGCGGCACCGGCCGGACGGCGGCTGGCTGCCGGACGAGGCGACGGTGCTGCTGGCGGCGGCTCGGGAGCACCCGCCCACCGAGGCGGTACGGGAGCAGACGGCCGGGGACGCGGTCACGGAGAGCGGCGAACAGCCGCCCGCGGCCACGGCCGGGCCGGAAGCGAGACAGGTCACCGCGTCGAAGCCGACCGAACCGACGCCCGCCGCACCGTCGACACCGACCGAACCGACACCTGCCACCGCCCCGGAGACGACCGAACCGGCGCCCGTGTCCATGCCCGAGACGCAACCCGTCACCGCCTCGGAGTCAACCGAACCGACGCCCGCGCCGGTGCCCGTGCCCGTTCCCGTGCCCGTGCCCGTGCCCGCGACGACACCCGTCATCACCGCGGCCACCTCCGACTCCGCCTCGACCGCTCGGCGCTCGCGCCGTCGCCGTACGGCCGTGGGCGCGGCGCTCGTCGTGTGCGCGGCCGTCGCCGGCCTCCTCGTCTGGCAACCCTGGCAGGCGGAGAGGTCGAGCGGCGGGGAGAAGACCGGCGGTGCGAAGACGGGGGGCGGTCCGACGGCCGCCGCGCCCGCGCCGTTCCCGACCGCTCCCCTGCTGATCCGTCAGGACACCGCACCCGGCTGGCCGCAGCGCTGCCACGGCGTGATCGCGGTCCGCCCGGCGGGCACGGACACTCCGCGCCGGCTGATCACGGACGGCACCTGCGACATGCTGCCGCAGTGGGCGCCGGACCGGGCGTCGTTCGCGTTCACGCGCCGCACGTCCGAGGAGACGGCGGTGTGGACGGCGCGCGCCGACGGCTCGGGCGCCCGGCGGATCGCCGCGATCGCGGGCGGGCGGGTGTCGTGGTCGCCGGACGGCACCCGGCTCGCCGTACTGCGCAAGGTGGACGGCGTGCAGCAGCTGTTCGAGGTGACGGTGGCCGACGGCTCGGCCCGGCAGCTCACGCACGGGACCGGCCGGGTCGAGGATCCGGCGTGGTCCCCGGACGGCAGGCGCATCGCCGTCTGCCTGGAGGCGTCCCGGCAGGGCGACTGGCAGATCTTCGCCGTGGATCCGTCCGTGCCGGACGGCGAGCCCGTACAGCTGACCCGACTGCCGCACCCGGCCCTGGACCCCGTGTGGTCCCCCGACGGCCGGACCTTCGCCTACACCGCGGGCAGCTACCAGCGCACCACCACCCGGGGCGACATCCACCTCGTCCGCACCGACGGCACCGGCGACCGGCCACTGGTGGCGACCGCCGCCCACGAGATGGACCCGGCATGGTCGGCGGACGGCACCTGGCTGGCCTTCGTCCGCGGCCCGTACGAGAAGCCGGTCGTCTGGGCGATCCGGGCGGACGGCACGGACGAGCGGCAGCTGACGACCGGTGACCTCCCGGAGGGGCACCCGGCCTGGCGGTGACGGCGCACGAGGAAGCGGCGGCACGGGGCCGGGCCCGTACCGCCGCTTCTGTCGCGGGCGACCGCGTCAGCCGGTGATGGAGTACGGGTCGCCGTAGACGCTCCAGTACAGCGGAGTGTTCAGGTCGTAGTTGTTCTCGTTCAGGAAGCGGCGCTGGGCGGTGCTCACGCGGGTGGTGTCGCTGTGGGCCTCCTCCTTGCGCATCTCCTCCTCGCGGGCGTCGAGGAAGGCGTTGAGGTACGTCTTCTCGTTGCCGCCGCGGGAGGGCGGGGTCGCCCGGGACATGGCGACCGCGCGGATGGCGCGGAAGCCGTCCTCGCCGTGCATCACGGCGGCGTCGTAGTACGCGAACTGGCCGAGCGCGCGCAGGCCGTCGGTCTTGGCCTGGGAGACGGCGGGGTTGAAGTAGACCCGGTCGCGCTCCGCCTCCTGCGTCTGCTGGAAGACGGAGTCCCGCGCGGCCTGCCGCCAGGCGGCCGGGAAGCCGGGGTCGAGGCCCTCGTGGGAGTCGGTGCCGTTGACCTTGCGCAGGGCGGGCAGGTAGGGGGCGAGCGGGTTGCCCGGCTTCTTGGCGGTGTAGCGCTCGACCAGGTCCAGCATGTCGCCGGTGCCGGAGCAGAAGCCGATGATGCCGGCGGTGTAGCCGCGACCGTCCTTGATGTCCTCGATGTAGGCGAACTGGGCGCGCCAGTCGAGGGAGGAGTTCTCGAAGGAGGACACCAGTTTCATGGCGATCTCCTTCTTGCGGGGGTCGTCGAGGTCGGTGCCGGTGGTCGGCGGCGGGGTGGTGGAGCCGGTGCCGTACGCCTCGACCTCGTAGAGGGAGTAGCCGTACGGCGTGCCGCGCTGGGTGCCGAAGACACGCAGGTAGCGGCCGGTGCCGTCGACGGCGAGGTCGTCGGTGCCGCCGTCGCCGGCGGTCGTCGTGTAGAGCCGGCGCCAGGTGGAGCCGTCGTCGGAGACCTCGACGCGGTACGCCCTGGCGTACGCCGCCTCCCACTTGAGCACGACCCGCTTGACGGCGGTGCCGCCGCCGAGGTCGATCCGAATCCACTGGTTGTCGACGCCTTCGGCGCTGGCCCAGCGGGTGGTGGTGGAGCCGTCGACGGCCTTCGCGCCGGTCAGCGTGCTGCTCTCGGTGGACGAGGTGGTGACGGGCCGGCCCTGGGCGAGGTTGCCGGCCGCGGCGGTGGCGGACGTGGGGCCGGCCAGGGCGGGGAGCAGAAGCCCGGTCGCCGCGGCGGCGACGAGGGCGGCGGTGCGGTGGCGCCGGAGTGCGTTGATGGTGGGGGGCATGTCACTCCTTGATCTCGGGTTCTCGCTCTGGGGTTCTGGGGTTCTGGCTCTCTGCGGTCTCGTTCTCGGGGTGTCGTGACGGGTGTGCGAGGGCCGATTAATAGGAAAGCTTCCTAACTGTCGGCGAGAGGTGAGCGTAGGGCGAGCCCCCAGGGGACGCAAGGGGACGGATCGCAAAGGGAGTTGAAGACGGCTGAAGGTGGTGCCCATGTCGCCACGCTCGAAGCGGCGTTGGCCGAGCGGGGCCGGTAGGGTCCTCACGGGGCATCGAACCGACAGTGGGGGCCGGATGAAACGCGCCGTCGTCATGGGCGGCAGCTACGCGGGGCTGTTCGCCGCGCGGGTGCTGAGCGAGTACGCCGAGGAGGTCGTCGTCCTCGAGGCCGACGAGGCCATCGGCCCGGACGGAATGGGGACGCGGGCCCCGCAACGACGACAGCTGCACGCGCTCCTCGCCATGGGGCACAGTCAGCTGGAGCGCTGGTTCCCCGGGATCACCGGGGAGCTCGTCGCGGGCGGCGCGCTGCTCGGCGAGGGCGACGACGTGCGGTTCTACATGGACGGGCAGCTCAAGGCGCCCGCCGCGGGGACCCGGATGCTGGGTGCCACGCGGCCGTTCCTGGAGGCGACGGTACGCCGGCGGGTGGCCGGGGCGGCGAACGTGCGCCTGGTGACCGGGCAGGCCGCCGGGCTCGTCGTCGAGCGCGGCCGGGTCCGCGGGGTGGCCACGGCGGACGGCGAGGTGCTCGACACGGAGTTCACCGTGGACGCGACGGGCCGCTCCAGCCGGCTCGGCAACTGGCTGGAACAAGACGGTTGGGAACGGGCACCGGTCGCCCGGATGCGGATCGATCTCGGCTACGCCACGGGCACCTTCCGGCGCGGCGACGAGCTGGGCAGCACCGTCGTCGTCCACGGCAGCCCCGGCCCGGCGAGCGGCTACCGGCCGACGGTGACGGAAGCCGGCGGCCTCGTCGCCGTCGAGGGCGACCGCTGGTCGGTGGTCCTGGCCGGCTACGCGGGCGACCGGCCGGGGCGGGACCCGGAGGAGTTCCGGGCCAGGATGCGCCGCTGCGTGGAGCCGCTGCGCACGGTCGCCGACACGTGCGAGATGACCAGCACGGTGGAGACGTTCCACGTCGCCGAGAGCCGGCGGCGCGACTACCAGCGCCTCGGCCGCTTCCCGGGCGGCCTCGTGGTGGCCGGGGACGCGCTCGCCGCGGTGAACCCGGTGTACGGGCAGGGGCTCACCCTGGCCGCCCTGCAGGCCAACTCCCTGGCCGCCCACCTGCGTTCCGGCGCGGCACCCCAGGACCCGGCATGGGGCTACTTCCGGCGCGCGGCGACCGTCGTCGACGCGGCCTGGCAGCTCTCCACCACCGCCGACCTGGCCCAGCCGCACGTCGACGGCCCCTACCCGCCCGGCTACCCGCTGATCCGGTGGGTCGGCGACCGCATCACGGCGGCGTCGATCGTGGACGCCACCGTGAACACCACGTACACCAACGTGCTGAACATGGTCGAGCACCCACGCGCCCTGACCCGCCCCGCGCTGCTCCTGCGCGCGGCCCGGGTACTGCTCGCCGGAGCCGGCCGGGGGTGAGCGCGGGCACCGGCAGCCGCTCGGGGCCGGCGGGCGTGAGCGCCGCCGGCCTTCGGCGACGAGATCGCGCGGGCGCTGCTCGCGCCGGCCGTGTGAGCAGGACGGCTCCGCCCGCGCCGGGCGGGGCGCGGACGGAGCCGGGGCACGGCGGTCAGCCCTGGCGGGCCTTGGCGCGCGGGTCCTTGCGGTTGATCACGTAGATCCGGCCGCGGCGGCGGACCACCTGGGCGCCGGGGCGCGCCTTCAGGGAGCGGAGTTGCGTACCTTCATGAGGATCCTTCCGGGTGTGCCGGGGGGGTCAGCGGCAGGCGTCAGCGCTGCTCGCGGAACTCGACGTGGGCGCCGAGGACGGGGTCGTACTTGCGCAGGACGAGCCGGTCGGGGTCGTTCTGGCGGTTCTTGCGGGTCACGTACGTGACGCCGGTGCCGGCCGTGGACCTGAGGGTGACCACGGGACGCTGGGTGGTGCGGGACATGAGTGCTCCTTCCGGCTGCCGGCCGAGCCGATATCTTTGACTCGGGCATGTCAGCCACCCCGTGCAACGCCGGCACGCGGGCTCGCATTCCCCCGCACCCCCGTCGAGCGGATAAGGTGCCGGGCGAGATCCGGAACCCGGCCATACCGTGGTTGCGTCGTTCCGCAGTTCCGTACGGGGAGAACAAGCTTGATGAGTGGTCAGCAGTCGGGCAGCGCCGGCGCCTCCGCGGTCTTTCAGCCGCTCGCCGCGGACGATCCCACGATGGTCGCCGGCTACCGGCTGGCCGCCCGGCTCGGCGCCGGTGGCATGGGCAAGGTCTATCTGTCGTACACGCCCGGTGGCCGCCCCGTGGCCGTCAAGGTCATCCGCCCCGAGTTCGGCGAGGACGCGGAGTTCCGTCGCCGCTTCGCCCAGGAGGTGCGCTCCGCGCAGCGGGTTCAGGGGCTGTACACGGCGCCCGTGATCGACGCCGACGCCGAGGGCGCGCATCCGTGGCTCGCCACCGCCTATGTGCCCGGTCCTTCGCTCGCGGACGCGGTGGTGGCGCACGGAGCGCTGCCGGTCGAGACGGTGCTGCTGCTGGTCGCGGGGATGGCCGAGGCGCTCCAGGTGATCCACGGCGCGGGCCTGGTGCACCGCGACCTGAAGCCGTCGAACGTGCTGCTGGCCGCCGACGGGCCCCGGGTGATCGACTTCGGCATCGCGCACGCCGCCGACGCCACCTCGCTCACCGGCAGCGGCGTCACCATCGGCACGCCGGCCTTCATGGCGCCCGAGCAGGCGGCCGGCAGCCGGGTCACCCCGGCCACCGACGTCTTCGCGCTGGGTCAGGTCGCGGCGTACGCCGCAGCGGGGCTGCCCGCGTTCGGTGAAGGGGCCTCGCACGGTGTGCTGTACCGGATCGTGCACGAGCAGCCGGACCTGAGCGCCGTCCCGGAGCGGCTGCGCGAGCTGGTCACCCGCTGTCTCGCCAAGGATCCCGCGGGCCGGCCGACCGTCGCCGAGGTCATCCGGCTCTGCCAGGAGGCCAACGCCGCCACCGTGCTGCGCCGCCCCGAGGACTGGCTGCCCGGCGCGGTCTCGGCCGACATCACCGCGCGCGCCGCGACCCCCGCGCCGGCGTCTCCGGTGCCGCAGGCACCCCCCACGCCGCCGGCGCCCCCGGCGCACGCGCCCGTCCAGCCGCCGACTCAGCCGCCCGCTCAGCCGCCGGTGCAGCCGTCGACGCAGCCGTCGGGGCAGGGGCCGCAGCACCCGGCGACCGCCCCCGCCGTGGCGTACTCCCCCACCGCGCCCGCGGCCCCGGTAACCGGTCCCGCGACCGGTCCGGTGCCCGCGCCGCCGCACGCGCACGGCTACGCGTACGCCCCGACGCAGGGCGTGGGCGGCCCCGCGCCGTACGCGACGCAGTACCCCGGCGCCCCCGCCCCGTACCCGGGGCAGCAGCCGCAGGCCCCGGCGCCGCGCGGGAACGCGGGCAAGCGGACCCTGCTGGTGGGGCTCGCCGCCGCACTCGTCTTCGGCGTGGGCGGCGCGGGCCTCGCGTACGTCCTCACGAAGAACGAGGACCGGCCGAGCGCCTCCGGCGACAACGGCAAGTCCAGCGGCTCCACGGGCACTTCCACGGGCAGTTCCTCGAACGGTTCCTCGGGCGGCGCCCAGTCGAACGGCAAGCCGTCCGCCAAGCAGGAGCCCAAGCCCGTTGAGTTCAAGAGCATCAACCTCACCGCCGGCTACCACCTGACGCTCGGCGACGACGTCGTACGCCCGCAGGACGGCGAGGACGGCGGATACGAGCTGTCCTACGACACCGGCGGCTACCTGGACGCCGAGAGCACCGGCGGGAACCTGGTGTTGCTCGACCCGGGACAGCAGGGCTCGCTCGCCACCTGCCGCGCGGAGACCCGGTTCACCGAGGAGGTGTACGTGAACAAGCTGTCGCCGGGCCGCCAGCTCTGCGTGACCACGGGCACCGGCCACCTGG
The DNA here is from genome assembly GCF_053601115.1 of Streptomyces sp. NPDC004788. Classification (NCBI taxonomy): domain Bacteria; kingdom Bacillati; phylum Actinomycetota; class Actinomycetes; order Kitasatosporales; family Streptomycetaceae; genus Streptomyces; species Streptomyces sp. NPDC004788. The sequence continues at coordinate 625 of NZ_JBSGBF010000104.1, read as the reverse complement.
GCCTCGTCACGGTCAAGGCCTTCTCCCCGGAGGGCTCGCCCAGCACGTACATGACGCTCGACCTCACCGTCTGGCGCAACGCCGCGGCCTCCGGCTCGGGCAACTGATCCCGCCCGGATCGCCCCGGACACCCGTCGCACCCGGAGCACCCGGAGCACCCGGAGTGGCAGGGACATGAGGCCGTCGGGACCTCACCAAGGCGGGGGGGGCCCGCAGGGGTGGGGGGCCCCCGCCAGGCAGCCCAGAACATAAATGAAGACCACGCGC
>NZ_JBSGBF010000104.1:0-348 GCF_053601115.1 Streptomyces sp. NPDC004788 | reverse complement strand
GGTCGGCGACCGCATTGGTGAGGTCCCGACTCCAGGACTCCCTGAACTTCCATGAAGTCCTCTCGCACTCCTTAAGCTTCCCTATCGCTCCCTTTTCTGTGTTACGTTGGGTGATGAAAGGGAAGGTGGGGTGAGGAGTCCGGTGCAGGAGCTCTACACGGTCGAGCAGGTCGCGGACCTGCTCGGTCTGCACGTGAAGACCGTGCGCGGGTACGTGCGCGACGGGCGGCTCCGGGCGACCCGCGTCGGCCGGCAGTACCGGATCACGCGGGCGGACCTGGAGGAGTTCACCGGCGTGCCCGTGTCGGCGGCCGCGCCGGCCGCGAGGCTGGCCCACTCGTCCGCGCC
>NZ_JBSGBF010000103.1:0-27932 GCF_053601115.1 Streptomyces sp. NPDC004788 | reverse complement strand
GAGGCGGTGGGCCTCGGACCGGGGCGGTCTGCGTACCGGTCTGCGTACCGGTCCGCGGTCAGACGGTGATCAGCGCCGTGAGCGGGGCGCCGGACAGTGCCGGCTCCAGGCGCGCGCGGCCCGGCAGGAAGCCGAGCTCCATGAGGACCGCGACGCCGGCGACCTCGGCGCCGGCGCGGCGGATGAGCTCGATGGAGGCCTCGGCGGTGCCGCCGGTGGCGAGGACGTCGTCGATGACCATGACGCGGTCGCCCGCGGCCAGGTCCTCGGCGTGCACCTCGATCTCGGCGGTGCCGTACTCCAGCTCGTACGCCTGCCGCAGGGTGGCCCCGGGCAGCTTCCCGGCCTTGCGGACCGGGATGAAGCCGATCCCGGCGCGGACGGCGACCGGCGCGGCCAGGATGAAGCCGCGGGCCTCCAGGCCGACGATCTTCGTGGCGCCGGCGTCCTTGCAGAGCCCGGCGAGCGCGTCGGTGAGCGCCGTGAAGGCCTCCGGGTCCGCGAGCAGCGGGGTGATGTCCTTGAACAGCACCCCGGGCTTCGGGTAGTCGGGGACGTCGCGGATGCGGCTCAGCAGCAGTTCGACGCTCATCCGCGGCGCTCCGGGGAGCGGCCGCGGCGCGAGCGCTGGCCGACGACGGCCGGCTCGGGGTCGCCGTACCCGTCGCCGTCGGCCTCCTCGCCCTTGGCGGCAGCGGCGGCCCGCTTGGCCAGGACGCGCTTCTTCAGCGCCTGCATGGCCGGCTCGCGCTCCTTGAGGTCGGCGACCAGCGGCGTGGCGATGAAGATCGAGGAGTACGCACCGGCGGCGAGACCCACGAACAGCGACAGCGAGATGTCGTTCAGCATGCCGGCGCCGAGCACGCCGCCGCCGATGAAGAGCAGACCGGCGACCGGCAGCAGGGCCACGACCGTGGTGTTGATCGAGCGGACCAGGGTGCCGTTGATCGAGCGGTTGGCGACGTCGCTGTACGTCCAGCGGGTCTGCTTGGTGATGCCCTTCGTCTGCTCCTTGAGGGAGTCGAAGACGACGACCGTGTCGTAGAGCGAGTAACCGAGGATCGTCAGCAGACCGATGACCGTACCGACGGTGACCTCGAAGCCGACCAGCGAGTAGATGCCGACGGTGATGGTGAGGTCGTGGATGAGCGCGACGAGCGCCGCGACGGCCATCCGCCACTCGAAGGCGATGGCGAGGTAGAGCACCACGAGGATCATGAAGACCGCGAGGCCCGTCCACGCCTTGGTGGCGATCTGGTCACCCCAGCTGGGGCCGACGATCTCGGCCGCGATCTTCTCCTGGGGGACGTTCAGGTCCTTGGCGAGCTCGCCGCGGACCTGGTCGGACTTGTCCGTGTCGAGGCCGCCGACCTGGATGCGCAGCGAACCGTTGCCGAGCTTCTGGACGAGGGCCTCGTGGCCGGAGGCGTCCTTGGCGTAGTCGGTGGCCTGCGAGACCGAGACGTCCGTCTTCGGGGTGGTGAAGACGGCGCCGCCCTGGAACTCGATGCCCATGTTCAGTCCGCGCACCGCGAGGGCGACGATGGCCGTGATGGTGATCAGGATCGAGATGCCGTACCAGATCCTGCGGTTGCCGATGAAGTCGTAGCCGACCTCGCCTCGGTGGAGCCGGGCGCCGAGATCTCCGAGCTTCGACATCTCACGCCTCCTTCGTGTCGACAGCGCCAGCGGCGGAAGCGGACGTACGGCGGGAGCGGCGCAGCGGCGGCTTGGCGCCGAGACGCCTCGGGTCCAGACCGGACCAGGGGTGGCCGTTGCCGAAGAACTTCGTGCGGGCCAGGAGCGTCATCACCGGCTTGGTGAAGAGGAACACCACGACGATGTCGAGGAGCGTGGTCAGGCCGAGCGTGAACGCGAAGCCCTTGACCTTGCCGACGGTGACGATGAAGAGCACCGCGGCGGCGAGGAACGACACGAAGTCGGAGACCAGGATGGTGCGGCGGGCGCGCGGCCAGGCGCGCTCGACGGCCGGACGCAGGGTGCGGCCCTCGCGCAGCTCGTCGCGGATGCGTTCGAAGTAGACGATGAACGAGTCCGCGGTGATGCCGATGGCCACGATGGCGCCACAGACGGCCGGCAGGTTCAGCGCGAAGCCGATGGCCGGGCCGAGCAGGGCCATGATCACGTAGGTGAGCAGGGCCGAGACGGCGAGGCTGAGGATGGCGATCAGCGACAGGCCGCGGTAGTAGACCACCAGGTAGATGATGACCAGGCCGAGGCCGATGGCGCCGGCGATCAGACCCGCCTGGAGCTGGTCGCTGCCGAGGGCGGCGGTGACGGTGTCCACGCTCTGGGTCTGGAAGGACAGCGGCAGGGCACCGTACGACAGGATGTTGCCGAGGTCCTGGGCCGATTGCTGGTTGAAGCTGCCGGAGATCTCGGCGCTGGCGGAGAGCGTCTGGCGCACGGACGGGGCCGAGACGACCTCGCCGTCGAGGACGATCGCGAACTGGTTCTGCGGCTCGGTCTGGGCCGACAGCTTGCTGGTGATCGTCTGGAACTTCTTCGAACCGGCGTCCGTGAAGTCCATGGTCACGATCCACATGCCACGGCGCTGGTCGAAGACGCCCTTGGCGTCGTCGACGTCCTTGCCCTCGACCTCGGCCGGGCCGAGCAGGTACTTCTCCCAGACGTCCTTGCCGTTCGCGTCCTTGCCGGCCTTGCCACAGGCGACGGCCGGGTCGGTCGGCTTGACGCCCTGACCGGCGGCGGAGCGCTGCTTGGGGTCGAGGCAGTTCAGCGCGGCGAACTTCTGCTGCAGGGCGGCGGTGGCGGCGTCAGCGGTCGGCTTCGGCTTCGGCGTGCCGGTCGCCTTCGGCGACGGGGACGAAGACGAGCTCGCGGTGGCCGTCGGGCTCGGGGCCTTCAGGGCCTCGGTGACGGCGCGGCCCTGGGTGGAGGCGGTGGCCGTCGGGGTGGCGGACTTCCCGCCCTTGTCGTCCTTGCCCTTGTCCGCGGTGGGCGCGGAGGCGGTGGGCTTGGGCGAGCCGGACTTGGTGCCGCTCGGGGTGGCGCTCGGCTTCGGCTGCGGCTGCTCGGCCGCGGCGACGGCGAGGACCGGCCGGAAGTACAGCTGGGCGGTGGTGCCGACCTGGTCGCGGGCCTGCTGCTCGTTCGTCCCCTTGGGGATGTTGACGATGATGTTCTCGCGGCCCTGCGTCTGGACCTCGGCCTCCGAGACACCCAGACCGTTGACACGGCGCTCGATGATGCCGACCGCCGTGTTCATGTTGGTCTCGTTGACGGCGGACTCCTGTCCGGGCTCCGCCTTCGCCTTGAGCGTGATCGACGTGCCGCCGGCGAGGTCGATGCCCAGGCGCGGGGTGGTGTGCCCCGACCAGAACATGCCGCCGGTGAGCGCGACCATGGCGATCAGAATGAGTGCCAGGGCGCGGCCCGGCCGGCTCTGGCCCCCCGCCGGCCTTCGGCCCTTCTTCGGTGCTGCCACCTTGTCGTTTCTCCCTGTCCAAACCGCCCCCACCGGTTGGGCGGGAGACGGCCACGAAGTGTGTGTGGGGACCTGCCCCCGGGGACCTGCCCCCGCAGACGTGAGACCGTCGCGGGAGCCGCGCGTGCCGGGTGGGCTACGCGCGGCTCCCGCGTGCGACTACTTGGCCTCGGTCTCGCCGTCCGCCTTGCCGTCCTTGTCGCCCTCGCCGGCGTCGGCCTTCTTGGTGAGGTCCGTCTTGACCTCGGCCGAGGTCTCCTCGGCGGCCGCGTCGGCGGTCTCGGTCAGCGACGAGGCGTCGTCCGGGACGACGGTCTCCGGGTCGTCACCGTGGACGATCCGGTTGTACTCGGAGTCCTCCAGGACGGCGCCGATGGCGTTCTTCGCGTAGACCGCGTGGACGCCGGGCGCGACCTCGAGGAGGACCGTCTCGTCGCCGATCTCCTTGACGGTGGCGTACATCCCCCCGATCGTGCGTACGCCGGTTCCGGGCTGCATCTGGTTGCGCATCTCCGCCGCCTGCGACTGCTTCTTCTTGGCAGAGCGGGTCATGAGGAACATGGCCCCGATGAGCACGATGAACGGGAGGAGCATGCCGATGTTATTCACGGGACGGAATTTCCTTCGCAAGGCCGGGGAAGACTCCGCGGCCTGATTCGGGGGTGGATGCGCCGACCATAAGGGCGGCATCGGCGGAGTCTAGGCGAGTCCGCATCGATGGAACAACGCCCAGCATCGCACCCCGGTTCCCTAATGGGCGAGTCTCCGCGCCGTCACGCCCCGAAGAGACCCTGTTGTCCCGTTCCCGACCCGCCGCCCGCCGGCCCCGGGCCCGCTGCCTGCGGCGGAACCATTCCGAGGTGGCTCCAGGCCGCCGGAGTGGCGACCCGGCCACGGGGCGTACGGGCCAGTAGCCCCTCCCGTACGAGGAAGGGTTCGGCGACCTCCTCGACGGTCTCGCGCTCCTCCCCCACGGCGACGGCGAGGGTGGACAGACCGACCGGTCCGCCGCCGAAGAGCTTGAGGAGCGCCTGCAGGACCGCGCGGTCCAGCCGGTCGAGGCCGCGGCTGTCCACCTCGTACACCCCGAGGGCCGCCGCGGCGATCTCGCGGGTGATCACGCCGTCGGCCTTGACCTGGGCGTAGTCGCGCACGCGGCGCAGGAGCCGGTTGGCGATGCGGGGGGTGCCGCGGGAGCGGCCGGCGATCTCGGCGGCGCCGGCGGTGTCGATCTCGACGTCGAGGAGCCCGGCGGAGCGCCGCACCACCCGCTCCAGCTCGTGCGGCTCGTAGAACTCCATGTGCGCGGTGAAGCCGAAGCGGTCGCGCAGCGGCGGCGGCAGCAGGCCGGCCCGGGTGGTGGCGCCGACCAGGGTGAAGGGCGGCAGCTCCAGGGGGATGGCGGTGGCGCCGGGGCCCTTGCCGACGATGACGTCGACCCGGAAGTCCTCCATCGCCATGTAGAGCATCTCCTCGGCGGGCCGGGACATCCGGTGGATCTCGTCGAGGAAGAGGATCTCGCCCTCCTGGAGGGAGGAGAGGATCGCGGCGAGGTCGCCGGCGTGCTGGATGGCGGGGCCGCTGGTGATCCTGATCGGCGCGTTCATCTCCGCGGCGATGATCATCGACAGGGTGGTCTTGCCGAGTCCGGGGGCGCCGGAGAGCAGCACGTGGTCGGCGGTGGCGCCGCGCTGCCGGGCGGCCTTCAGAACGAGGTCGAGCTGCTGGCGGACCTTCTCCTGGCCGACGAACTCGCTGAGGTCCTTGGGGCGCAGCGCGGCCTCGACGGCCTGGTCGTCGCCCTCGGCGGAGGCGCCGACGAGGCGCGCGTCCGGCTCGGCGGTGTCCGTCTCGTCGTCCCAGTTCACGTGCTCTGCCTTCTCGGTGGTGGTGGAAAAATCAGCCTCGCCGGCGATTGAGGCGCGGGGGGCCGGGGGCGGAGCCCCCGGGTGGCGTCAGCGCGCGGTTCAGCGTCTGCAGCGCTGCCCTCAGCAGCTGCGGGACCGGGGCGGAGCCGCCCGCGGCGATCGCCTCCTCGGCCTGCGGCGTCACCGCCGCCACGGCCTCCTCCGCCTCCCGGCTCGCGTAGCCGAGACCGATGAGGGCGGCGGAGAGCTGCTCGGTCCAGGGGGCGGGTCCGGTGGCGGCCGCACGCTGGGCGCCGACGAGACCGCTGCTGCCGAGCGGGGCGCCGAGTTTGTCCTTGAGTTCGAGGAGGAGCTTCTGGGCGCCCTTCTTGCCGATGCCGGGGACGGCGGTCAGCGCCTTCTCGTCGCCGGTGGAGACGGCGAGGCGCAGCGCGTCGGGGCTGTGTACGCCGAGCATGGCCTGGGCGAGCCGGGGGCCGACGCCGCTGGCGGTCTGGAGCAGCTCGAAGACCTGGCGCTCGTCGTCGTCCGCGAAGCCGTACAGGGTGAGCGAGTCCTCCCGTACGACCAGGGAGGTGGCCAGGCGGGCGTGCTCGCCGATCCGGAGGCCCGCGATGGTGTTCGGGGTGCACTGGACGGCCATGCCGACGCCGCCGACCTCGACGACTGCGGTCGTGGGGGCGAGCGCGGCGACCGGGCCGCTGACGAAGGCGATCATGACGTGCGGCCTTTCGAGGCGTGCAGGGCGACGGCCTGCTGGAGGCGGTTCTGGGCGGGGGCGCGCCAGATGTGACAGATGGCGAGGGCGAGGGCGTCGGCGGCGTCGGCCGGCTTGGGCGGCGCGGAGAGCCGGAGCAGCCGGGTGACCATGGCGCCGACCTGGGCCTTGTCGGCGCGTCCGCTGCCGGTGACGGCGGCCTTGACCTCGCTGGGGGTGTGCAGGGCGACGGGCAGTCCGCGGCGGCTGGCGCACAGCATGGCGACGGCGCTGGCCTGTGCGGTGCCCATCACCGTACGCACGTTGTGCTGGCTGAACACCCGCTCCACGGCGACGAGTTCGGGCTGGAAGCGGTCGAGCCACTCCTCTATGCCGCGCTCGATGCCGACGAGCCGCTGCCCGATGTCGGCGTCGGCGGGCGTGCGGACGACGCCGACGCCGAGCATGGTCAGCGGGCGTCCCGCGACGCCCTCGACCACGCCCACACCGCACCGGGTGAGTCCGGGGTCCACCCCGAGTACGCGCACGGCGCCCCTCCCTGATCGCACTGTTCGCAAGTCTGTTTGTGCAGGCTATCGGCTGCCACTGACAACGCGTGACAACGCAGCGGGCCGACGGGATGTGTCCCCGTCGGCCCGCTGCAGGAAATCCGCGATCAGGTCGTGATCAGGCGTCGACCTTCTCCATGACCTCGTCGCTGACGTCGAAGTTGGCGAAGACGTTCTGCACGTCGTCGCTGTCCTCGAGGGCGTCGATCAGCTTGAACATCTTGCGCGCGCCCTCCTCGTCGAGCTCGACCTGCATGGTCGGGACGAAGCTGGACTCGGCCGAGTCGTAGTCGATGCCGGCCTCCTGGAGCGCGGTGCGGACCGCGACCAGGTCGGTGGCCTCGCTGATGACCTCGAAGCTCTCGCCGAGGTCGTTGACCTCCTCGGCGCCCGCGTCGAGCACGACCTCCAGGACGTCGTCCTCGGTCCGGTCGCCCTTGGGCAGCACGACGACGCCCTTGCGGTTGAACAGGTACGAGACGGAGCCCGGGTCGGCCATCGAGCCGCCGTTGCGGGTCATGGCGACACGCACGTCGGAGGCGGCGCGGTTGCGGTTGTCGGTGAGGCACTCGATGAGCACCGCGACACCGTTCGGGCCGTAGCCCTCGTACATGATCGTCGCGTAGTCGACGCCGCCGGCCTCGAGACCACCGCCGCGCTTGACCGCGGAGTCGATGTTCTTGTTCGGGACCGACTGCTTCTTCGCCTTCTGGATGGCGTCGAAGAGCGTCGGGTTGCCCTCGGGGTCGGCACCGCCGGTGCGGGCCGCGACCTCGATGTTCTTGATCAGCTTCGCGAAGAGCTTGCCGCGCTTGGCATCGATCACGGCCTTCTTGTGCTTCGTCGTAGCCCATTTAGAGTGGCCGGACATCTGCCTGTCTCCTTCGCGTAACCATTTTCTGAACGAACCCCAGAGATCCTACCGGGAACGGATCAGCGCTCGGCGCGCACCATGTCCACGAACAGGCCGTGGATCCGGTGGTCGCCGGTGAGCTCGGGGTGGAACGAGGTGGCGAGGGCCCTGCCCTGCCGCACGGCGACGATGTGGCCGCCGTGCTCGGCGAGCACCTCGACCTCGGCGCCGACGGACTCCACCCACGGCGCACGGATGAAGACGCCCTCGACGGGGGTGTCTATTCCGGCGACGGTGACGCCCGCCTCGAAGGACTCGTTCTGCCGCCCGAAGGCGTTGCGGCGCACGATCATGTCGATGCCGCCGAAGGTCTCCTGGCCCGAGCGCGGGTCGAGGATCTTGTCGGCGAGCATGATCAGGCCGGCGCAGGTGCCGTAGACGGGCATGCCCGCGGCGATCCGCTCACGCAGCGGCTCCATCAGGCCGAACAGCACGGCCAGCTTGGAGATGGTGGTGGACTCGCCACCGGGGATGACCAGGCCGTCGACCTCGGCGAGCTCCTCGGGGCGCCGGACCGGCCTGGCCACGGCGTCAGCCGCGGCCAGGGCGATCAGGTGCTCCCGTACGTCGCCCTGGAGGGCCAGGACACCAATGACGGGAGTGTGGCTCATGGTGCTTACCAGCCGCGCTTCGCGTAGCGCTCGGCCTCGGGCAGGGTGTCGCAGTTGATGCCGACCATGGCCTCGCCCAGGTTGCGGGAGGCGTCCGCGATGACCTTCGGGTCGTCGAAGAAGGTGGTGGCCTTCACGATGGCGGCGGCGCGCTTGGCCGGGTCGCCCGACTTGAAGATGCCGGAGCCGACGAAGACGCCCTCGGCGCCGAGCTGGCGCATCAGCGCGGCGTCGGCCGGGGTGGCGACGCCACCGGCGGAGAACAGCACGACCGGGAGCTTGCCGAGCTCGGCGACCTCCTTGACGAGCTCGTACGGGGCGCGCAGCTCCTTGGCGGCCGCGTACAGCTCGTTGTTGTCGAGGGCGCGCAGCTGGCCGATCTCGTTCTTGATCTGACGCAGGTGGCGGACGGCCTCGACGACGTTGCCGGTGCCGGCCTCGCCCTTGGAGCGGATCATGGCCGCGCCCTCGGCGATGCGGCGCAGGGCCTCGCCCAGGTTGGTGGCGCCACAGACGAAGGGGGTGGTGAAGGCCCACTTGTCGGAGTGGTTGATCTCGTCGGCCGGGGTGAGGACCTCGGACTCGTCGATGTAGTCGACGCCGAGGGACTGCAGGACCTGGGCCTCGACGAAGTGGCCGATGCGGGACTTGGCCATGACCGGGATGGAGACGGCCTCGATGATCTCTTCGATCATGTTCGGGTCGGACATGCGGGCCACGCCGCCGTCCTTGCGGATGTCGGCCGGGACCCGCTCCAGGGCCATGACGGCCACGGCGCCCGCGTCCTCGGCGATCTTCGCCTGCTCGGCGTTGACGACGTCCATGATCACGCCGCCCTTGAGCTGCTCGGCCATGCCGCGCTTGACGCGGGCGGTGCCGGTCTCGGGGGACTGGACGTTGGTGGAAGGCGTGGTGGACACGGGGTACCTCACTCGTGACAACGGGGTTGACGACTAGAGCGAGGAAACAGGCCACGGCCGGTCCACATCAAGGGCCAATGCGGACCCGGTGGCTCGTTTTGGCTCGTTACGAAGGCGGAGGGCCGTCAGGCCGGGCGATCCGCAAGGGCGACGGGCGCTTCGTCGTCCATTTCGAAGGCCATGGGGAACGGGGCGTGACCGGCCAGCCGGAACCAGCGGACCGTGCGGTGCCGGCGCAGCGCCCGCGCGGCCCGTACGGCGTCGTTGTGGAACCGCCGGGCCATCGGCACCCGGCGCACGGCCGCCGCGAGCTCCCCCGCGGCCTCCTCGCCGCCCGGCGCCTGCCGCAGGACGTCCACCTGCTCCGGCTCCCCGAACACCGCCCGCAGCGCCTGGCTGAGCTCGCTCTCCGCGACCTCCCGCTGGTCCTCCTCGGCCTGCCGGGCCGCGTGCGCCGCCTCGTACAGCACGATCGACGCGGCCGGGTCGAGGATCCCCGACGTGGCGAGCTCCTGGGTGACCGAGGCGCGACGCAGCAACTGCGCGTCGAGCGCGGCGCGGGCCGCGTCGATGCGGGTGTGGAGGCGGTCGAGGCGGCCGGCGGTCCAGCTCAGATAGACGCCGACGAGGATCAGCGCCACGACGGTCCAGATCAGTGTTTCGGTCACGGGCGCACAGGCTACCGGGCGGTGCCCGGCGGCCCGTCGACTCCACCACGGCCCCCGCCCCGCGCCCGTCCCCGGCGCGCCGCCCTACAGGCCCAGCCGCGCCCGCAGCCCGCCGCCCGTCCGTTCGTCCGTCGCCACCGACGCCGCGCCGTCCGTCACCGTCTCGTACACCGCGAGGATGTCCGAGCCGACCGTGGACCAGTCGAAGCGGCGGACGTGCGCCGAGCCGCGCTCGCCGAGTTCGGTGCGGCGGGCCTTGTCGCCGAGGAGACGGATCGCGCGGTCGGCGAGGTCGTCGGCGTCCTCGTTGGCGAAGAGCTCGCCGGCCGCGCCCTGGTCGAGGACCTGGGCGAAGGCGTCCAGGTCGGCGGCGAGCACCGGCGCGCCCGCGGACAGCGCCTCCACCAGGATGATGCCGAAGCTCTCGCCGCCCGTGTTGGGAGCGACGTACACGTCGACGCTGCGCAGCAGGCGCGCCTTGTCCTCGTCGCTGACCATGCCGAGGAACTCGACGCGCGAACGCATCTCGGCGGGCAGGGAGGCGACGGCCTCCTCCTCGTCGCCGCGGCCGGCGACGAGCAGCCGGGTGGCCGGGCGCTCGGTCAGGATCTTCGGCAGGGCGCGCATCAGGACGGGCAGACCCTTGCGCGGCTCGTCGATCCGCCCGATGAAGCCGAGGGTCTCCCCCTGCCACTCCTTCTTCGGCTCGGCGCGGGCGAAGAAGTCGACGTCGACGCCGTTGGGGATGACGACGGCGTCGCCGCCGAGGTGCTCGACCAGGGTCCGCCGGGCGTACTCGCTGACGGCGATCCGCGCGCTGATCTTCTCCAGGGCCGGCTGCAGGATCGGGTAGGCGGCGATCATCGCCCGCGAGCGCGGGTTGGAGGTGTGGAAGGTGGCCACGATGGGGCCCTGCGCCGCCCAGCAGGTGAGCAGCCCGAGCGACGGGGAGGTCGGCTCGTGGATGTGGACGACGTCGAAGGTGCCGTCGTGCAGCCAGCGCCGGACCCGCGCGGCGGAGAGGAAGCCGAAGTTGAGGCGGGCGACGGAGCCGTTGTACGGCACGGGCACGGCGCGCCCGGCGGAGACGACGTACGGCGGCAGCGGCGTGTCGTCGTCGGCGGGCGCGAGGACGGAGACCTCGTGACCCAGCCGGATCAGGTGCTCCGCGAGGTCGCGGATGTGGAACTGGACGCCGCCCGGCACGTCCCAGGAGTACGGGCAGACGATGCCGATCCTCAAGAGCGGTTCGCCTCCAGGTCCGCCAGCCACAGCCGCTGGAGCATGTGCCAGTCCTCCGGGTGGTCCGCGATGCCGCCGGCGAACGCGTCGGCGAGGGCCTGTGTCATGACAGACGTCTTCTCGGCGCGCGTGCCCGACTCGGGCACCTCGACCGGCGCGTGGACACGGCCCTGCATGACGTCGCTGTCGTCGTACCAGAGCGTCACCGGCAGCAGCAGCGCCCCGGTCTGCTGGGCGAGCATCGCGGGCCCGGCGGGCATCCGCGCCCTCTCGCCGAAGAAGTCCACCTCGACGCCGGAGGCGGACAGGTCGCGGTCGGCGACCAGGCAGACGAGCCCGCCGGCCCGCAGCCGCCGTGCCAGGGTACCGAAGGCGGCGCCGCCGGTGTGCGGCAGGACCTCCATGCCGAGCGACTCGCGGTAGGCGACGAACCGGTCGAACAGCGTCTCGGGCTTCAGCCGCTCCGCGACGGTGGTGAAGGGCACGCCGAGCGCCCGGGTCACCCACACGCCCGCGAGGTCGTAGTTGGCCATGTGCGGCAGCGCGAGTATGACGCCCTTGCCGGCCGCGAGCCCGTCGGTCAGGTGGTGGACGTCCTTGGGGTCGAAGCTGTTCGCCGCCCGTTCCCCGCTCCAGGTGGGCAGCCGGAAGGACTCCATCCAGTAGCGCATGTACGAGCGCATGCCGGCCTTCGACAGCTCCTGGAGGCGCGCCGGCGTCGGGTCCGGCACGACCCGCGCGAGGTTGGCCTCCAGGCGCAGCACGCCCTTGCCGCGCCGCTTCCACGCGGTGTCGGCGATCCGCCGGCCGAGGCCCTTGGCCACCGGCTCGGGCAGCTTCTTCACGGTGGCCCAGCCGAGCCCGTAAAGACCGTCCGTCAGCTTCTCCCGCATGCCGCCGCTCACGACGTCGCCTCACTCCCCCGGGCGGCGGCGTCCGCCTCCGCCGCTTCCCTGCGTACCGTCACGACCCGCTGTCCGAGGGTCACCGCCGAGCCGACCGCCACGATCCACAGGGCGATGGGCAGAAGCACCTGGATGCCGGGCACACCGAACGTGTGCAGACCGGCGAGACCGGCCGCGACCAGCGAGATCACCAGCCGCTCGGCCCGCTCGACCAGGCCGTTGACGGCGACCGGCAGGCCGATCGACTCGCCGCGCGCCTTGGTGTACGACACCACCTGGCCGGCGGCCAGGCAGAAGATCGACACGGCGCACAGGACGTTGTCGTCGCCCTTGCCCGCGTACCAGAGCGCGAAGCCGCCGAAGATCGCCCCGTCGGCGACCCGGTCCAGCGTCGAGTCGAGGAAGGCGCCCCAGCGGCTGGAGATGCCGGCCTGCCGCGCCATGTTGCCGTCCACGAGGTCCGAGAAGACGAACAGCGTGATGACGATCGTGCCCCAGAAGAACTCTCCGCGCGGGAAGAAGACCAGCGCGCCGGCCACCACCCCGGCGGTGCCGATGAGCGTGACGGTGTCGGGGCTGACGCCCCGGCGGAGCAGAAACGCGGCGAACGGTGTGAGGACACGCGTGAAAAACGCACGCGCGTACTTGTTCAGCATGGCCTTGTGGCCTTCCCGAGGTTCATGGGCCGCGCGGCCCCTACGACCACCGGCTCGCCCATCGTAGCCACGCGGGCCCCGACCGGAGCGGCGGCACCCGGGAACGGCTCGCAGGAACGCCGCCCGGCCGCCGCCGGGCCGCCGGGCGTACGACGTATGGACGCACCGTGACGTCGGTGCAAAGCTCGAAGGACGACCGCGGGCGTCACCGGAGCCGCACGCGACACGCGCCACACCGGGCCGTCCTCGCGCTCCCCGCGCCCGCGCCGCCACCTCACCGTGCGAACAGTCGGGAGGAACATCATGGGCGACAAGGCGAACCCCCACTCCGGAGCCGCCGGCAGGGCTCCAACGGCCGACCAGCCCTCGGCCGTACGGAACGTGGTGCTGGTCGGCCACAGCGGATCGGGCAAGACGACCCTCGTCGAGGCCCTGGCCCAGACCGCGGGCGCGGTCAACCGGGCCGGGCGCGTCGAGGACGGCGGCACCGTCTCGGACTACGACGAGATCGAGCACCGCCAGCAGCGTTCCGTACAGCTCTCGCTCGTCCCCGTCGAATGGGACGGCTGCAAGATCAATCTTCTGGACACCCCCGGATACGCCGACTTCGTCGGGGAGCTGAGGGCCGGTCTGCGCGCGGCGGACGCGGCCCTCTTCGTCGTCTCGGCGGCCCAGGAGCCCGACGCGCTCGTCGGCTCGACCCGCGCCGTGTGGGAGGAGTGCGCGGCCGTCGGCATGCCCCGGGCGATCGTCGTCACCCATCTCGACACGGCCCGCACCGACTACACCCGGCTCACGGAGATCCTGGCCTCGCTCTTCGGCGGCGACGACCCCGACGCCGTGCTCCCGCTCTACCTGCCCGTGCGCGGCGCCGAGGCCGCCGACGGGCACGCCCCGGCCACCGGCCTGGTGGGGCTGCTCACCGAGCGGGTCTTCGACTACACCACGGGCGTACGACGGGAGGATCCGCCCGACGAGACGCAGCGGCCGCTGATCGCCGAGTCCCGGGCCCGGCTCATCGAGGGGATCATCGCCGAGAGCGAGGACGAGACCCTCATGGACCGCTATCTCGGCGGCGAGGACATCGACCTCAAGACGCTCGTCGACGACCTGGAGAAGGCGGTCGCACGCGGCACCTTCCACCCGGTGCTCGCCGCCGCCCCCGCGTCGGACGGCGGCAAACAGGGCCTCGGCACGGTCGAGCTCCTCGAACTCATCACGGGCGGATTCCCCACCCCGCTGGAGCGCGAGGCGCCGGCCGTCACCACGCCCGGGGGCGCGTCCCGCCCGGCGGTGGTCTGCGACCCGGACGGGCCGCTGGTCGCCGAGGTCGTGAAGACCTCCTCCGACCCGTACGTGGGCCGGATCTCGCTGGTCCGGGTCTTCTCCGGCACGCTGCGGCCCGACGAGACCGTGCACGTGTCCGGCCACGGGCTCACCGACCGCGGGCACGAGGACCACGACGTCGACGAACGGGTGGGCGCGCTCACCTCCCCGTTCGGCAAACAGCAGCGCGCCCTCGCCCACGCCGTGGCCGGCGACCTCGCCTGCGTGGCCAAACTGGGCCGCGCCGAGACCGGCGACACGCTCTCCTCCAAGGACGCGCCGCTCCTGATGGAGCCGTGGTCCATGCCGGAGCCGCTGCTGCCACTGGCGATCGAGGCGCACAGCAAGGCCGACGAGGACCGGCTCTCGCAGGGCCTCGCCCGGCTCGTCGCCGAGGACCCGACCATGCGGCTCGAACAGAACCAGGACACCCACCAGGTGGTGCTCTGGTGCCTGGGCGAGGCGCACGCCGACGTGGCCCTGGAGCGACTGCGCGGCCGGTACGGCGTGCAGGTCGACACCGTGCCGCACAAGGTGTCGCTGCGCGAGACCTTCGGCACCGCCTCCGCCGGCCGCGGCCGGCACGTCAAGCAGTCCGGCGGCCACGGCCAGTACGCCATCTGCGAGATCGACGTCGAACCGCTGCCGCCGGGCAGCGGCATCGAGTTCGTCGACAAGGTCGTCGGCGGCGCCGTCCCGCGCCAGTTCATCCCCTCCGTCGAGAAGGGCATCCGCAGCCAGGCGGCCAAGGGAGTCGCCGCCGGATACCCGCTGGTCGACATCCGGGTCACCCTGCGCGACGGCAAGGCGCACTCGGTGGACTCCTCCGACGCGGCCTTCCAGACCGCCGGAGCCCTCGCCCTGCGCGAGGCAGCCGCGGACGTGCCGATCCACCTCCTGGAACCCGTCGCGGAGGTGACCGTGCTCGTCCCGGACGACTACGTCGGCCCGGTGATGAGCGACCTGTCCGGGCGGCGCGGCCGGGTCGTCGGCACCGAACAGGTCGGCCCCGGCCGCACCCTGGTGCGCGCCGAGGTCCCGGAGATCGAGATCGGGCGCTACGCGATCGACCTGCGCTCCGTTTCGCACGGCACCGGAAGCTTCGACCGTACGTACGCCCGGCACGAGCCGATGCCCGCCCACCTCGCCGACAAGATCCGCGAACAGGCGGAAAAGGGCGCCTGATCCGGCCCGTACCGCAGCGTGCGGAGCCGACCCTGACGGACCGACAGCCGATGCCGCCCGCCCAACTCCCCTCCGGCGGGCGGCATTCGGCCATTCGGTCGTCCGGGCCCGCGCCCGTGACGCATCCGTCGTCGCCCGGTTACGCTGTGGTGCCCAGCTCAGAAGGTGTGCGGGGCGCGGCGGTTGGGAACAGCCCGCACAGGAACCGTGGCAATGGGGGCGGCAGTGACGATCGGCAGTTTCGGACCCGGGGCACAGATCCCCCTGCAGGGCTCGGACGCACAGACGGCGGCGACCTTTGCCCTCGCCTCCGCCGCGTACCGCGACAGCCCCGTCGAGACGATCCTGGAAGCCAACAACGAGTGGCACAAGACGACGGTCAAAGAAGGCAAATGGGCCAAGCTGTTCCGACCCGACCTCGGTGAGGCGTTCTCCCGCGCCGTCCAGGTACGGATGCTCGGCGGCGCCCGCAAACCGCTCATCCAGTCCTTCGGCGCCGAACCCCAGCCGGTCGTCGAGCACTGCCTCGCGGCCACCCGCATCCGCAAGCAGCGCGACATCAAACTGACCCTGGTCACCGTCGTCTTCGGTGTGCTGTTCCTGCCGGGACTGCTGCTCTGGCTCGGCGTCATCCAGCTCCGCCGCACGGTCGCCGGGAACGAGAACAGGCGCACCAGCGCCCTCGGCACCACCCTGCTCGCCGCCGCCGGCCTCTTCGCCCTGCTCGTCCTGCTCAAGCTGCCCTTCGACGGACTGCTGCCCAACTACCTGCGCGCCATGATCGTCGCCCCCGTCGTCGGCTGGTTCCTGGCCCGGCGCATCTGCGAGACCACCGCCGTCGACCTGCGCGACCGCTGGACCGGTCTGCTCAGCGGCGGCGGCGTCGGCGCCGCCATCCCCGAGGCCGTACCGAAGGACCCCACCGAGAAAACCGCCGAGGAACTCCGCGTCAACCTGGAGAAGCTCACCGCCGAGCAGCAGTCCAACGTCGTCTTCTACGCCGGCCCCAAGGGAATACTGGGCATGGGCACCCGCTGGGGCAGCTGGACCCTCGCCGAGGAGCTGTTCCCCCAGAACGGCAAGGAGATCCACGACTTCCGCGCCTGGGACGTCGTCCGCAAGATCCACACCGAGCTCACCCTGCTCGAACGCGGCTCGCTCAAGACCGGCTTCCCCAAGCCCACCGTCAAGCACTGGATCGTCTCCCCCGTCGGCGAGGGCGCCGACGAGGTCGCCCGCCCCGAGGGCGAGAACATCGTCCACTACCAGGTGAAGCCGCACGAGATACAGCGCATCTGCAACGACCAGCAGTTCGGCAGCGGCAACCGCCACTACCTGGGCGTCCAGTTCACGCTGTGGGACGGCCAGCTCGTCCTCACCATGATGGTGACGGTCACCTCGCTCCACCACACCCTGCGCGTCGAGGTCACCGGCCACGCCCTCGGCCCGGTGCACGGCCTGTTCACGACGAAGCCGAAGGCGAAGACGAAGGAGGTCTCCAAGACCGTCAGGTTCTGGGAGACCCGCGAGATCAAACTGCCGCTGACCGACACCGACGACGTCGTCCGTCAGGCCGTGCGCGCCCCGCTCACCTGGTTCCCGCCGATCCTCGACTTCCTCGGCGGCAAGCTCGTCCTGCCCGAGCCCTTCGGCCTGCGCCACGCCTGGGCCGGCCAGCCCTGGCGGCACCGCTTCATGGCCGACGACGCCATCCGCGCCGCCACGCCAGTGCTGCGCGCGGTCCACGCCGCGACCATCAAGGTGCTCGACGAGCACGGGGTGGACACGGAGAAGTTCAGCGCCCGCTCGCTGGTGCTGAGCGGCGGGATCCAGGATCCGGGCCCGAAGAAGGCGGACATCTACGACGCGTAGGCGTCGCAGGGGACACGAAGTGCGGGATGCGAAATGCGGGATCCAATATCTCGGATATCGGATCCCGCATTTCGCATCCCGCAGACTGCTGCCGATCAGATACCGGCCGGCCAGGCGTCCGCCAGCATCTTCCGCGTGTCCGCCAGCAGCTGCGGCAGCACCTTCGTGTGCCCGACCACCGGCATGAAGTTCGTGTCCCCGCCCCAGCGCGGCACCACGTGCTGGTGCAGATGCGCGGCGATCCCGGCACCCGCCACCGAGCCCTGGTTCATCCCGATGTTGAACCCGTGCGCCCCCGAAGCCGCCCGCAGCGCCACCATCGCCCGCTTGGTGAACTCCGCCAGCTCCGAGGTCTCGTCCGCGTCCAGGTCGGTGTAGTCCGCGACATGCCGGTACGGGACCACCATCAGGTGCCCGCCGTTGTACGGGTACAGGTTGAGCACCGCGTACACGCTCGCGCCCCGCGCGATCACCAGACCGTCCTCGTCCGACTTCGCCGGGATCGTGCAGAAGGGACAGCCGTCCTCGGCGCCCGGCCCGGTCGGCTTGTTCTCGCCCTGGATGTACGCCATCCGGTGAGGCGTCCACAGGCGCTGGAACGCGTCCTGCGTCCCCACTCCGATCTGCTGCTCCGGCTCAGTCGTCATGCTGTGCAGCATATTGCGTCGCCCGTTCGGAACGTGTCGCCGGGGCGGAAGATCCGTGCACGGGCCATGCTGATCGGATGAGCGACAGTCCGCCGACACCTCCGCGACAGGAACGCTGGGACCGGCGCATGGAGACCCCGCTGGCCGTGGCCTCCCTGGTCTACCTCGGCGCGTACGCGGTCCGCGTCCTGGTCCACGACCTGCCCGACATCTGGCGCGACCTGTGCCTGGCGCTCACCTTCGGCGCCTGGGCCGTCTTCGTCGTCGACTACGCCGTACGCCTCCGGCTCAGCGGCCAGGGCCCGTGGCGCTTCGTGCGCGGGCACTTCCTCGACACCGTCGTCCTCCTGCTGCCCCTGCTGCGCCCACTGCGCGTGGTGCGCCTCTACGACCGGATGCAGCGTCGCCACGACCAGCCCCGGCTGACCCTCTACGCCCGCGTCATGGCGTACGCGGGCCTGACGACGGTCCTGATCGGCTTCTCGGGCGCGCTCGTCGTCTACCAGGCCGAGTACGGCGCCCCCGGCGCGACGATCCGCACCTTCGGCGACTCGGTGTGGTGGGCCTGCTCCACCCTCGCGACGGTGGGCTACGGCGACGTGACCCCGGTGACCCCGCTGGGCCGCGTTGTGGCGGTGGGCCTGATGGTCGGCGGACTCGCGCTGCTCGGGGCGGTGACGGGTTCGTTCTCGTCCTGGCTGATCCAGGTGTTCACGCGGGAGGACGAGCGGGAGGACGGGAAGAGGCCCCCGGGGGGATCCCCGGGGGCCTCCTGACCTGCTCGTGAGTCCGTCAGGTCATCAGACCTGGACGCGGCGCTCCACCACGTCGGCGAGCTTCGCCAGCGCGTCCTCGCGCGGGATGCCGTTCTCCTGCGAACCGTCGCGGTAGCGGAAGGAGACCGTGCCGGCGCTCATGTCGTCGTCACCAACGATGATCATGAACGGCACCTTGAGCTTCTGGTGGTTCCTGATCTTCTTCTGCATCCGGTCCGAGGAGGCGTCCACCTCGACCCGCAGGCCCTTCTTCTTCGCCTCGGCGGCGAACTCCTGCAGGTACTCGATGTGCGCGTCGCCGATCGGGATGCCGACCGCCTGGACCGGGGCCAGCCAGGGCGGCATGGCGCCCGCGTAGTGCTCCAGGAGCACGGCGAAGAAGCGCTCGATCGAGCCGAACAGCGCGCGGTGGATCATGACCGGGCGCTGGCGGGAGCCGTCCGGCGCGGTGTACTCCAGGTTGAAGCGCTCCGGCAGGTTGAAGTCGAGCTGCACGGTCGACATCTGCCAGGTACGGCCGATGGCGTCGCGCGCCTGCACGGAGATCTTCGGGCCGTAGAACGCGGCGCCGCCCGGGTCGGGGGTCAGCGGGAGGCCCTGCTTCTCTGCGACCTGCTGGAGGACCGAGGTGGCCTCCTCCCAGACCTCGTCCGAGCCGACGAACTTCTCCGGGTCCTTGGTGGACAGCTCCAGGTAGAAGTCGGTCAGACCGTAGTCGCGCAGCAGGTTGAGCACGAAGGTGAGGGTCCGGTCGAGCTCCTCGGCCATCTGCTCGCGGGTGCAGTAGATGTGCGCGTCGTCCTGGGTGAAGCCACGGGCGCGGGTCAGGCCGTGCACGACGCCGGACTTCTCGTACCGGTACACGGTGCCGAACTCGAACAGACGCAGGGGCAGCTCACGGTAGCTGCGCCCGCGCGCGTCGAAGATCAGGTTGTGCATCGGGCAGTTCATGGGCTTGAGGTAGTAGTCCGTACCACCGTCGAGCTGCATGGGGGGGTACATGCCCTCGGCGTACCAGTCCAGGTGGCCGCTCTTCTCGAAGAGGGCGCCCTTGGTGGCGTGCGGCGAGTAGACGAACTCGTAGCCCTCTTCCTCGTGCCGCTTGCGGCTGTAGTCCTCCATGACCCGGCGGATGATGCCGCCCTTGGGGTGGAAGACGGCGAGGCCGGAGCCGATCTCGTCCGGGATGGAGAAGAGGTCGAGCTCGTTGCCGAGCTTGCGGTGGTCGCGCTTCTCGGCCTCGGCGAGGAAGTCGAGGTGTGCCTTCAGCTCCTCCTTCGACGGCCACGCGGTGCCGTAGATGCGCTGGAGCATCGGGTTCTTCTCGCTGCCGCGCCAGTAGGCGGCGGCGTTGCGCATCAGCTTGAACGCCGGGATGTTCCGGGTCGTGGGCAGGTGCGGGCCTCGGCAGAGGTCCTTCCAGCACAGCTCGCCGGTCTTCGCGTCCAGGTTGTCGTAGATGGTCAGCTCGCCGCCGCCCACCTCGACGTTCGCGCCGTCGTCGGTCGAGGCCGAGCCCTTGATGCCGATGAGCTCCAGCTTGTACGGCTCGTCGGCGAGCTCCTCGCGGGCCGCCTCGTCCGTGACGACGCGGCGGGCGAACTTCTGCCCGCGCTTCTGGATCTCCTGCATCTTCTTCTCGATGGCCTTGAGATCCTCGGGCGTGAACGGCTTCGCCACGTCGAAGTCGTAGTAGAAGCCGTCCCGGACCGGCGGGCCGATGCCCAGCTTGGCCTCGGGGAAGATCTCCTGCACGGCCTGGGCCATGACGTGCGCGGTGGAGTGGCGCAGGATGTTGAGGCCGTCCTCGGAGGAGATCTCCACGCCCTCGACGACGTCGCCCTCGGCGAGCTCGTACGACAGGTCCTTCAGCTCGCCCGCGACACGGGCGGCGATGACGGTGCGGTCGTCGGCGAACAGGGCGCCGGCCGTGGTGCCCGCGCTCACCGTCCTCTCCTCTGGCCCGGAGGCGGACTGGACGGTCACACGGACTTCAGACACGGGTGCTCCATACATAGGGGCGCAGGCAGACACGAGGTGCCGGCGCCGGCGGTGCGCGGCAGAGACGAGGTGCCGCGCAAGCCTTGATCCTACCCGGGGCCCGTGTCGCCGCTCAGTCCTCGGCGGGCCCGCACGCCTCCTCGAAGACGTCGAGGTTCTCCTGGAGCGATTTCATCAGCCGGTCCCGTTCCGCGTCGTCCACCTGCACCGGTACGACCTCGCTCGCGTCCGTCAGGCGCCGGAAGCCGCCGCGGCTCTCGAGCCGGCCGACGACCCGGATCGGGAGGCCGACGAGGTGCGCGTGGCCGGCGGTGCGGTAGCCCTCCTCGTCGAGGGTGACGCGGACGTGGCCGACCTCGGCGCCGGCCAGGACGCGCAGCCGTACGGTGCCCTCGCCGCGCGGGCCGGAGCGGCGCATGCGGACGACGGTGCCGGTGATGCGTACGGGTACGGAGGGCTCGCCGGCCCGGTAGCGGGCGCCGGCCTCGCGCAGCGCGGGCAGGTCACCGGGCGAGAACTCGACGGGCTCGGGGCGGGCCGCGCAGCCCTCGGGGACGCCGGCGGCCGGGGACCATTCCAGGGCGATGCTGGCGCCCTCGGTACCGCGCACGAGCGCGACGAGCGCGTCGGTGAGCTCGCGGCTGACGCCGGCCTCGACGGCGGTGTCGAACGCCTCCATGCCGCCGGTGGCGCGCCGGTAGTCGACGGCCTCGCGGGCCGCGTACAGGGCGTGGTAGAGCCGCACCGAGACGGCGCGGCCGGGGTCGACCGGCAGGAAGGCGGTCAGTCCGCGGCCGCCGGGCGCCGCGCCGACGACGACGGACTCCAGGGAGGCCTGGGCCTGCCGCCGGTGCCGGGCGCCGTGGTAGCCGGCGCGGCCGCGGACGGCGAGCGCGCCGGCCAGGAGCACTCCGCGGGCGGCGGATCTGAGCTGTTCCTGCACGGGCCAGGGCACCGTCCCGGCCGGGCCCGGCGGCACGTCGCGCCACCAGCGGATCTCGTCGCTGGGCACGGTGAGGCCGGTGAGGACCTCGCGGGCGGAGGGCGCGGCGCTGCGGGCGAGGGCGGTGAGGGCCTCGCCGATCAGGTCCTCGCAGTCGGGGAAGGCGCGGCTGTCCGGGACGAGGAGGCTGGTGCCGCGACTGCCGGCCTCGGGTCCCGGCGGGCTCCAGCGGCTGTAGCGGCCGGGGGCGCCGCCGCGGCGCCGCCAGCCGTGCCGGGCGAGCAGCGCGCCGAGGACCCGCGGGTCGACGCGGCCGGGGTCGGGGGTGTCGCCCGCGTCGGCCCAGGGCCCGCGCGGTGCGGCGGGGACGCCGGTCCAGTGCCCGGGGAGTTCGCCGGGCGCGGGGTGGGGGCGAAAGGGCGGGGACGAGGGTGGTGGTGCGGGGCGGGCGGGCGGGAGCACGGGGCCGGTGCCGTGGCCGGCACCGTTCTCGGGTTCGTCGATCGGCCGGTGCATCAGGGTCTCCCTCCCACGCCGACCCGCGCCATGATCTCGCAGAGCGCCCGGTCGTCGAAGATCCGCGTCGTCGGGATGCGCACGGTGGTCCGGTGGCGTCCCGTGACCGGGTGGCCGGCCAGGTTGATCCAGTAGCAGCAGTGCCGCAGGTCGAGCCGGTCGTGGTCGGCCCTGAGCCAGTCCTCGCGGTCCCGGGGCACGAGCATCACGACCAGGATCTTGTGGACGGCGACCGGGGTGCGGGCGAGCTTCACCAGGTGCTCGTTGTCGAGCGTGAACGAGAAGGAGCCCGGCCCGTCCCGGGGCGCCGCCGTCCGGGGCGGTATCTGGTAGGTGCATTTCAGCTGCACCTTGATGGTGACCTCGTCGTCGACGGTGTGGTCCGGTGCGCTGTGGCTGACGTGCCAGTCGATGCCGTTGTCCGGGAACGGCTGCGAGAGCGAGCAGCCGGCCGCCGCCGCGACCGCGTGGAGGTATCCGACCTGGAGGGTCTCCATGCAGGCGGTGGTGGCGAGTGAGCCGCGCAGCGGTGCTGCCCGCTGGGACGGCAGCCCTCCCGATTCCGGCTGGGCGAGCGCCATGTCAATGTCCTTCCCCGTCACCTCTGTTGTGACCGGTCCGCGTACGGCGCAAACAGCCCGGGTATCAACGATTCGGGCAGGGGGATGGCCATCTGCCGCGCACGTGCGAGGAGTTCGGGGATGACGACGCACTGGTACGAGGGGCCCCTGGCCGCATTCGACACGGAGACCACGGGAGTGGACGTCGAGCAGGACCGCATCGTGTCCGCCGCGCTCGTCGTCCAGGACGCGGCGGGCATGCGTCCGCGGGTGACGCGCTGGCTGGTGAATCCGGGCATACCGGTGCCGCCGGAGGCCACGGCCGTGCACGGCCTGACGGACGATCACCTCCAGCGGAACGGGCGGTGGCCGTCGCCGGTGGTGGAGGAGCTGGCCCGGGCGATAGCCGAACAGAGCGCGGCGGGACGCCCGTTGGTGGTCATGAACGCGCCGTTCGACCTGACGATCCTCGACCGCGAGCTGCGTCGCCATCGCGCGTCCTCGCTGGGCCGCTATCTGGAGCACGCGCCGCTGTGCGTGCTCGACCCGCGGGTCCTGGACAAGCACCTGGACCGGTACCGCAAGGGCCGGCGGACGCTGGCGGACCTGTGCGAGCACTACGAGGTACTGCTCGACGGCGCGCACGACGCGGCGGCGGACGCGCGGGCGGCGATGGAGGTCGTACGGGCGGTGGGGCGGCGGTTCGCCTCGCGGCTCGAGCGGCTGACGCCGGCCGAGCTGCACACGCTCCAGTCCGTGTGGCACGCGGCGCAGGCGCGGGGACTGCAGGCGTGGTTCGCGCGGCAGGGCACCCCGGAGACGGTGGACCCGGCGTGGCCGCTGCGTCCGGAGCTGCGGACGGCGGCGTGATCCCGGGTCAGAAACAGCTGAGGCCGGTCCGTCTTCTGACGGACCGGCCTCTCCCGGTGGGCGATACTGGGATCGAACCAGTGACCCCTTCGGTGTGAACGAAGTGCTCTCCCGCTGAGCTAATCGCCCGGGCAACGGGTGAAACCATACAGGCCCTCGCGCCCTTCGTTCAAACCGACGGTGCCGGGCGGCGCAGGTGGGCGGCGAGCCCGCGGCGGCCGCCGCGCATCATCAGGGCGTGGTTGGCGCGGAACAGCGGCCGGCCGGGGACGGCGAGGGCGCGCATGAGCGGATTCCTGACGTCGACCTCCTGCTCGTGGAGCACGCGGGTGCCGGTGCCGCCGGGCTGGGCGGTGAGCGTCCAGCGGGCCCAGCCCTCCAGGTCGCCGCGGAGCGTGATCTCCAGGACGCCGGCGGCGGGGTCGCGGCGCCGGGCCTCGGCGGTGACGTGGAGGTCGTACGGGAGGAGGGAGCGGAAACGGGCGGTGCCGGTGCGCTCGTCGTGCGGGACGACTTCGCGGACCTGGGGCCACCACAGGGGGTACTCCTCGGCGCGTTCCAGGACGGCGTAGACGGCGTCGGGCGGGGCCGTGAGGCGCCAGACGGTGCGGAAGCGGTAGTGGCACCAGTCCATGGGGCCAGTGTGGGCTACTCAGGGCCGGATCTGAGTATCCGCGCGCATTCCCCGGCGGTGTGTCCGGGGCCACACTCCGGTCATGGATTCCTCCCTGCCTCCCGCGGAAGAGCTGGTGCTCGTCGACCGCGAACTGGCCCGACTCGACGCCCGCCGGGCGCAGTTGTTGCTCCGCCGTGACTGGCTGCTGCGGGTGATCGGCTCGCAGGTGCCGGCCCTCGGGTCGGCGCACCCGTCGGCGACACCCTGGCCCGCGGCCGTGCCGCCCCGTGCGGAGGCGACGCCGCGCAGCACGCAGAACGTGCTCCTGACGCTCGGCGGGGTGCTGCTCACGGTCGCGGCGCTGGTGTTCACGCTGGTCAGCTGGGGGACGATGGGCATCGGCGGCCGGGCGGCCGTGCTCGCGGTGGTGACCTCGGGCGCGCTCGGCGCACCGGCCCTGCTGCTGCGCCGGGGGCTCGCGTCGACGGCGGAGGCGGTGGCGGCGCTGGGCCTGGTCCTGACGGTCCTCGACGCGTACGCGCTGCACCGGGTGGCGCTGGCGGACACGGGCGGTCTGGCGTACACGGCGGCGGCGTCGGCGGTCCTGGCCGGAGTGTGGGCGGGGTACGGCTCGGCCCTGACGCGGCTGCGGGTGCCGGTCCCGGCGGCGGTGGTCGCGGCCCAACTGCCGCTGCCCCTCGGGGTGCTGGCCGCCGGTGGCGGTGTGCTGCCGGTGGCGTGGGCGGCGCTCGTGACGGCTGTGCTCGACCTGGTGCTGGTCCTGTTCACGACGCCGCTCGCGCCGCGGGTGACGGCGGGTGCCGGCGCGGCCGGTCTGGGCGGCTGGGCGTTCCTCACCGGCCTGGCCCTTTCGCTCTCGTCCCCGCTGCGGGGCGCGCCGCTGCTGCTCGCCTGCGCCGGGGTGCTCGGGTACCTCGCGGTGCGCCGGCCGCGTTCGGGTCTCGCCTCGGCCACGGGGGCCGGTCTGGCGGGGATCGCGGCGGTGGGTGGTCTGCTGCGTGCGGTGGCGCCGGAGGCATGGATCATGCCCGGGTACGCGCTGTGCGCGGTGCTTCTGGCGGGGGCGGCGTGGCGGCTGCTCGCGGGGGTGCCGGCGCTGCGGAACGGGTTCGCGCTCGCGGGGGCCGGGACGCTCGGTCTGGCCGTCGCGTGGGCGCTGCCGCCGGTCGTGGTCGGTCTGGTGGGGCCGCTGGCGCGGACGACGGACGTCTGGTCGGGTGCGCACGCCGGGCGGGCGCTGTCCGGTTATCCGGCGACCTCGCTCCTGGTGCTGCTGCTCGCGGCCGGCGCCCTCGCGGCGGTGCCGCGCCGGTGGGGCCGCTGGGGCGCCGTCGCGGTGGGCTGGGCGCTGCTGGTCGGTCTGCCGGTGTCCCTGGACCTGCCGTACGGGGCGACGCTCGCGGTCCAGCTCGTGGCGACGGCGACGGGACTGACGCTGTCGGTGCGCCCGGGGGTCCTGGCGCGCGGCCTGACCGGGCCCGAGGCGTCCGAGGCCCCTGAGGCGTCCGAGGCCCCTGCGGCTTCTGCGGCGTCCGATGCCCCCGCGGCTTCTGCGGCTTCTGACGCCCCTGCGGCTCCTGCGGCTTCTCAGGCTTCCGGGGCGGCGGCACAGGGCGTGTCCGGACCGTGGCCGGGCTGGGGGCCGCGAGTCGGAGCTTCCGTCTCCCGGACGGCGGAGCCGGAGGCGGTCGTGGCGTGGCTCGGCCTCGGGTGCGGCCTCGCCGCCGGGCTGTCGGCGGTGGCGCTGGGGCTCGACACGCGGGTGGCGACGTTCACGGTGCTCGGGGTGCTCGCGGTGCTGCTCTGCGGGGTCGCGGTGTACGGGGCCGGGGCGCGGCGCCTGGCCGGGGCGAGCGCGGCGGTGCTCGCGGTGGCCGGTCTCGTCGGGGCGGGTGCGGCGGCCGGGGATGCGGGCGCGGCGGTGAGCGGCCTGGTGCTGCTTGCCGTGCCGGCGGGGGCGGCGGCGGTCGGGGCGCGCCTGCGGCGCCACCCGGTGGCCGTGGCGGTGGAGGCGACGGGTGCCGCGGTGGGGCTGTGCGGTCTCGGGCTCGGTGCGGCCGCGGGGCGGCCCGCGCTGCTCGCGCTCGGGCTCGGCCTGGCCGGCGTGATCGCGTCGGCGACGGCGCTGCGGGCGGAGCGGCGCACGGTGGCCGGGGCGACGGCGGTGGTGCTGTTCGTGCTCGCCGCGTGGGTGCGCCTGGCGGTCTGGGGCGTCGTGGCGCCGGAGGCGTACGCGCTGCCGGTGACCGTCCCGGCCCTGGCGGTGGGCGTGCTGCGGCGCCGCCGCGATGCGGAGGCCTCGTCCTGGACGGCGTACGGGCCGGGGCTGGCGGTCACGCTGGTGCCGAGTCTCTTCGCGGCCTGGACGGACGGGCACTGGGTGCGTCCGCTGCTGCTCGGGCTGGCGGCGCTCGCGGTGACGCTGCTCGGTGCGCGGTTCCGGCTGCAGGCGCTGCTGGTGCTCGGCGGTGCGGTGCTCGCCCTGGACGGGCTGCACGAGCTGGCGCCGTACGTGGTGCAGGTGGTGGGCGCGCTGCCGCGCTGGCTGCCGCCGGCCCTGGCGGGGCTGCTGCTGCTCGCGGTGGGGGCGACGTACGAGCAGCGGCTGCGCGACGCCCGCCGGCTGCGGGAGCGGCTGGGGAGGATGCGCTGACGCGGGCGGGTCGCGGCCTCGGCCGCGGCCCGGCGGCGGGAACGCCGAAGGCCCGGAGACGTGATCGTCTCCGGGCCTTCGGTCCGGGTGGTGGGCGATACTGGGTTCGAACCAGTGACCTCTTCGGTGTGAACGAAGCGCTCTCCCACTGAGCTAATCGCCCGGGCGCACCGCAAACATTACCGCATGTCAGCGGGGCTCCCGAACCACCTCGTCACTCGTCGATCTTCCACGGCATGACGAAGCCGAACTTCCAGAGGTAGACGCCCACCAGCACGGCCACGATCGCCAGGCCGATGCTGGTGAGGATGATGTTCCGGCGCCGGACCTTGGGGTCGAGGGCGCGCTGGGCGGCCTCGGTGACCTTCCGCTTGGTCCAGCGGAGCACCAGCTGGGCCCAGACGAACTCGGTGGCCCAGATCGCCATGCCGGCGAAGATCACCAGCCAGCCGGGGCCGGGCAGCGGCAGCATCACGATGCCGGCGCCGACCACGGCGAGTCCGACGACGAAGACGCCGACCTGCCAGCTCACGTGCAGGGTCCGGCGCGCCTTGATGAACTCGGGGGCCCGGGACCCCAGCGGCGCTTCCTCGCTGCGCTCCGGCTTCTCCTCGCCGGCCGCCCCGCCCGCCTCGGGCTCCCCCGCCCGCTCGTCACTGTCCGCATTCATGAGTCCCAACCTACCGGAACGCCCCATCCGTCGCGGCCTACTGAAATGGCGGTATTACCCAAAGTTACACACCGCCGAACGAGCTACCTGAACGATCACAAAACAGACAGAGGGGTTTACAACGGCACCGTAGGTGGCATGTCGATTTCGCCGACGTGCGAATCCCCGAGCGCACACTGAGCGAAAGGCCCTGGCGCTTATGAACACCACGGTCAGCTGCGAGCTGCACCTGCGCCTCGTTGTGTCGAGCGAGTCCTCACTGCCTGTACCCGCGGGCCTGCGGTATGACACGGCCGATCCGTATGCCGTGCACGCCACCTTCCACACCGGAGCCGAGGAGACGGTCGAGTGGGTCTTCGCCCGCGACCTTCTCGCCGAGGGGCTGCACCGGCCCACCGGCACGGGCGACGTCCGGGTCTGGCCGTCCCGAAGCCACGGTCAGGGAGTCGTCTGCATCGCACTGAGTTCCCCCGAGGGCGAAGCCCTGCTCGAGGCCCCGGCGAGGGCCCTGGAGTCGTTCCTGAAGCGGACCGACGCCGCGGTGCCACCGGGCACCGAGCACCGGCACTTCGACCTCGACACGGAGCTCTCCCACATCCTGGCCGACAGCTGAGCCAGCCCGAGAGCCGCACGGCGCCGTCCGACTCGGGGCGACGGCGCCGCGCGGGCAACCGCTTACGCCTTCCCATCGGCGCCCTCCACCGCGCACCCGGCGCGGCGGGGGGCGGCGCTGCCCGGTTGCGGGGGGCGCGAGAGTG
>NZ_JBSGBF010000102.1:0-28535 GCF_053601115.1 Streptomyces sp. NPDC004788 | reverse complement strand
AGACTTCCTCCACACCTACAACCACCACCGCTGCCACACCGCACTCGACGGACACCCGCCCATCAGCCGCGTCAACAACGCTGCGGGCCAATACACCTAGGCCGTGTATCGAAAGTGGATCTTGAGGCGAATCCGGAGAGGAAGAATGTCTGCTTGAGCGGCTCCCGCCTCGGCCGTGCCTTGTACAGACGTAGAGGATCCACACCGGTCCTGGACCGTGGGTGGTCCAGCGGCGGGCGCGGTATGCGGAGGCGACCGTGCCCGCCCTGCGGGGTTGTCAGCTGCTGATGCCAGCGTAGATCATCATGAGGGCGTCGTGGTCGACGCCGTCGGGGCCTTGCTTGAACGAGGCCAGTGCCGGGACTTGGCGGGAGTTGTGGCCCGGGACGTCCACCGGCTTGGTCCAGCCGCCTTCCTTGGTCCACGTGGTGTGCATCAGCTTGTCGCTGGCAATGTCCGGGTAGACGGCGTGCAGTTTGCCGTCGAACGAGGCCAGAGCGGCGTTCCGGTTGGCGGCCGCCTTTTCCCCGGCGCCGAGAATCGTCTCGCTGTTGGTCCACTGGGTGCCGTCGAAGATCGAGTGCAGTAGGTCGCCGTTGTAGGGCGAGTGGAGTGCGACCATGTGCAGGGCGCCGTCGTGTACTGCGAGCGCCACGTTGCCAGACCAGCGGGTCAGACCGAACTCCTTCAACGCACTGGATGAGTCAACGAACATGTAGTCGCGGTACGGCCCTTCGATCGGTTGCCCGTCGGCCCCCTTGACGCGCTCCCACTTGCCGTCGGCGTTGCGGGCATCGTGCCGGAAGCGCAGATCGCGGCTGTCGGCGAAGACGATGTGGACAGCTCCGTTGAATACAGCCAGGCCCGGGGCGCACAGGATGTGCCCCTGGCCGGAGAACCCTTGAACCTCCGACCAATGGCTCCCCGCCTCGAGGGTCAGGTGGGCCGCCTCAATGGCGGCACACTGGTTTTGGCCGTCGTCGATGATGGTCCTGGTGGTGACCATGAGCAGTGCGCCGTCGGCGTCGACCATCGCGGGCGGCTCGGTGCTTCTCCTCGCTCCGAAGGAGAAGGGGGACCATGCGTTCGCCTTGTCGAGGGCTTCGGAGGCGGCCGCGATGTTCTGCTGCTGCTGCTTCTGTTCCTCGGTGGCATCTGCGGGCAGTGCCTCCTGAGCCCTTTCCAGCGCGGCGACGAAGGGCTGGGCGACCGCGGGAGTGAACGTGGTGCAGTAGATGTAGGGATCCCTCGTACCGAACGGCACGTCGCTCCGGTGCGCGCAGTACAGAGTGCCGTTGATATCGGCCAGGACGGGATCGGAGGCCGCAAGAACATCGCCGTGCGCGACGGCGGCGGACCATCCCTTCTCTGCGGTGTACACCGTCCGCCACAACTGCTGGAACTTCTCCTGCTGGGTCACTTCACTGGCCACGGGCACTCCTCATATGCGGGCAGACTGGCACCCCGGCGGACTATCCAGCACGTCGACAGGACGCCGCGACACCAAAGATCATCGCTAAAGGTAGCGCCCTTGCTACTCACTGTGCGCGCACTTCGGTGAACCCCAGCAGAGCCCGTAGCCGGTGTACTAGCCGACCATGATCAATCTCAGCGCCAACCGCTGTACCGATGTCCCCGAGGCCGGCATAGCCCTGACGCGCATGGACCGGGTTGGGCCGTGGCCGGGGTCAGCAACCAGTCCACCGGGTACTGCCCGAACGTCACCTCCCGGGCGGCAGTCGCGTGAAACGTGGATCCCACCTGTGACGGTCGGTGATCACAGCCACTCGTTGATAGCCGCGACGAGGATCGTCGCCTCGTAGCGGACTGCGAGCTTGTCGAAGCGCGTGGCGACGGCACGGTTCCTCTTGAGGCGGTTGATCCCGCACTCGACCGCATGGCGCTTGCGGTAGTCGGCCGGGTCGAAGCGCGGCGGCCGGCCGCCGCGGGAGCCGAGCTTCTGGCGGTTGCGCGCCTGGTCGGCCTTGTCCGGGATGGTGCAGCGGATCCCGCGGCGGCGCAGGTAGGCGCGATTTCTGCGGGAGGCGTACGCCTTGTCAGCGCGTACCCGGTCGGGGCGGACACGTGGCCGGCCCGGCCCGAGGCGGGGGGCACGGACCTTCTCCAGCACCGGTTCGAACTGCGGTGAGTCCCCGCGCTGTCCTGCCGTGATCACGATCGACATGGGCTTTTGGCTCTGCTCGACGGCCAGGTGGAGCTTGGTGGTGAACCCGCCGCGCGACCGTCCCAGCCCGTGATCATGCGGCTCGGTGAAGACCCCGCCCGGTGGTTCCTTCTGCAGGTCGCCCCGCTTGCGAGCCCCGGCCGCATGCTGATGGGCACGGCACACCGTGGAGTCGACGTTCAAGTCCCACACGATCGCGCCCTTCGCGTCGGCCAGGGACTGGAGCCGGGTGAGGATTCGCTGCCAGGTGCCGTTCCGCTGCCACCGGCGGAATAGGTCGTAGACCCGGCTCCACGGTCCGTACTCGACGGGGACGTCCCGCCACGGAACACCGGTCCGGATCCGGAACCGTATGCCGTCGAGCAGCCGCCGCCGAGGCCAGAGCGGCGGCCGCCCCGCCTTCGTGCCCTTCGGCAACAGCGGCTCCAACACCGCCCACTGCTCGTCCGTGAGATCTCCCCGACCCATGAACCAAGATCATGCACAACCCAAGATCCACTTTCGATACACGGCCTAATGCTCCGGGAACATCACGGCACCTACCGAGACGAGTTCACCGAGAGGCTGGCGGCGAGGGCGCTGCTGTCCGCTACCGTCAATGAAGTCGAGCTGCATCCGTTCTCTCCCATCCCTGAGCCGCAGCATCTGGCTGTGGGAGCTCTCCCCTCGCGGCCCCAGGCGCAAGAGCGCATGCCGGAAGCCAGAGCACTTGCCCGGAAGTCGGCCACAGGTGCGCGCCGGGACGGTGGCACTACGGTCCTCAGTCACACCGGCCGGCCGACACCGCGAGGAAATGCCACGCCCGTGAGACGGGCGAGCTGTGCCACCGGACTGCAGCAGGGTAAGAGCCGCAGGTCCGCAGACACGCCCGTGCCACTGATCGCGAGACCCTACACCTAGGTAGGTTCTCAGATGCCGTGTCATTTCCTCAGTCGCGATGTCATGTGACTGGCCAAACTGACACGGGATTGAGAATTGCTGGCCACTGCCGTCACTCATTCGGGTGGCCTTGCCTCAGGTCCGGCGTGGACCCCTCACGCGGACGCGAACGTAGCGCTCGCGGAGGAGGCTGCCCACGTTCACTCGTTTGGGGACTCCGTTGCCAGCGGGATACCACACCGCCAGCAGTCGTTCGCGTGGTCGTCCTGGCAGACGTAGCCGATGGCGCCATCCACGCACCATTCGGCGGCCTCCTCGGAAAGCAGGTCAGGCCCGGCAAGGAGCAGTCGGCGAAATTCCGTGGTGTCCGCAATGTCGGCCGGCCGGTTGGTGAACCATTCGTCGAACCAAGGCTCGTCCCGGCGCATGCGCCAGTGCGCATTCTCCCGGTCGTCGACAGCCGTAAGGAACCGATCGACGATGCGCCCCCAACTCGGTGCTCCGAACCAGCCGTTGTCGGACGCACAGAAGGATTCGATCAGGGTTCGCAGGCCGAACTCCTTCTCGTGAAGGCAGTACCTTCGCCCCCATGAGATCGCGACCTGCGCCATCTCCGCGAGTTCTTCTCGCGGATCAACCTCGTGCGCCGGGTCGTCAGGGTTGTGGCAGGCCAGCCCGAGCTCGAGCACGGACTGCCCGGTCGGTAGAACCCGGGACGGGTTGACGATCGCGAGACCGAGACCGATCCAGTCGACATGGTCGAACGACAGCATCGAGCGCACGAGTCGGGTGGTCGCCGTGTTGATCCGCATCATCGTGCCGTCGTGCAGCGGACTCTTCCCGGCATGCCAGTTCTCGACGGGTGTGTTGCGCCACACGGCGAGCGTGATGCGGGTGGCAGCGAGCCACAACAGGGCGTCGTCGTCGAGGTGCCCGAACCGCTTGGCACACTCCTGGGCGCCGTAGGTGATCAACTCTTCCGGTTTCGGCCACCTGTGACTGTCGGGCCCTTCAGGCGCGTACTCGTAGTCGCCGGCGTACTCGTCGAGGATCGCGCTCAACTCGGCTGCGCTGTCAGCCTCGCTGTACTCGGAGCCGTCCGGCCCCTCGACGGTGTACATGTCGTGGTCCCAGGAGACGTACACGTCGCCCCAGAGCACGACGTCATCGCACTCGCTGGCGTTGTCCGTCACAACCGGCCTGATGGTGATCGGGGCAGTACGCCCGTCGGTTCGCTCGCCGTCCTTCTCGGCGGCCCATGCGGTGATGACCCCGAGCGGCTTCGGAAGGAGAGGACCGACCTCGGTGATGCTGAACGGCTCGACGTCGTCATCGGTGTCGAACCGGCTATTGACGAACGCGACCGCCTCGGAGGGCGTGCTGACGATGGACTGGCTACCACTCTCGTTGTCAACTACACGCCACAACGCCCTGTTCTTCACGGTGCTCTCCGATCGCGGTGAGTGCACCCGAGGCGGGTGCGATGCGCCGGTCGTTCGGCACTGACTCAAATTATGGGCTGATCAACCCGTCCGTAGTCCCGCAGGCGCTCGTCGGCGACGACGCTCGGGACGTTCGTGTGCAACCTGCTTTTCGCGACCGCAGGCGGCCAGCCCGTCGGGAGCGGCGTGGGCTCGCCCACCCGTTCAAACAAGAAGCCGTGGACTGTGTTCTTCAACGCGCAGGGTTCCTCGGTGGTACGGCAGGCCGACGTAATCATCGTCTGGTACTGAGCCGGGGCTTGCATCGAACACGAGAGCTCAGGAAATGACACGGACCTGATACAGCCGACGGATGATACGGCGTGAGACGCCAGATAGAACCGCAGGTCACGGCGGCGCCGCATGACACGGAACTGGAGAACCTACAGGCGAACTGCAGGGTCTCGCTATTCGCGGCACAGCCTCAGTCACGATGGCACGACGATGGCACTTATGCCGCCGATGGGAGACTCCCCGGTCGGCACTGCCCTGTCGTGTCGAACCGTCCGCGGCGGTCGGTAGCGTTCAGTTTGGCGGGACCGAGTGCGTCCGGGATAATCTGCCGATTTCCCGTAGCGCCAATCTGCGCACTTCGCCGATCGGCGGGTACATACTGTCCATGGTGATTGGCTCACCCAGAGCCTTCAGGCGGTCACGCAACCCGCGTTTCCATTGCTTCTTGATTCGCACGGTCCAAGCTTTGGCCGGCCACTTGGCACCGGGGGCCGAATTCTTCGGGAAGAAAATGCCGAGATTGGACGTCGCGTCCAATTGTTGCGCGGTGAGTCGCTTTCCCTTGAACGTCATGGTTCGGTCGGGGTAGCTGGCGGTCAGGCCGCCGACGAGGAAGCGGCCCCGCTGGGCGCGCATGCGAGGGTCGAGGTCGTTTGGGTGGATCACGGCAACCCGGTTCGTCCAGGTGGACTTCGCGTAGTGGGGGCCGAGCGCGGTGCCCTCCCACTCCAGTGCGTCCTGGGCGGTGAGGTCGATGATGTCGGGCCCGCCGTTCTTCACGACGGGGAGTTCGATGATGAAGAGGCGGCCGTCGGCGTCCTCTGCACGGTCGACGGCGAAGAACAGGGCTTCGAACGGTCCGGCGGACACGTCGATGAGCCGTGTAGGGATTCCGTGGTGCTGGAGGACGGCGAGGAGTTCGCCGTCTGTCATCAGCCGTCCGAGTCCTTCACCGTGCTTCAGCACCCTCAGAAGGTGCTGCTCGGCGTTCTGCAATTTACTCTCGGTAACGACGGGTCGTTTGCCCAGATCTCCCGGAAGAGCCTGGAGGCGAGTGCATAACCTTCATCGGGTTGGCCACGGTAGAAAGTCCGCTCGGATTCCGGAGAAAGAGGAACGGTTCCCTCTGGGTGGGGAGGCTGCGCACCTCCTTCCATCCACTCCCATAGGGCCTTTTCGGAGTTGATTCCGACCTTTTCGTTGATTTCGCGGTCCCGGAAGAAGCGTCCGGGCGAATATCGCTGGGGAGCGTCCATGGCGCACTCCTTGCACAGGGTGCCCGTTGTGCAGCGGGCCTGCGTGGATCGAGCGTGGCATACGGTCCGCAGGCGCGCACGGCAGCCGGCGGCGGGGCCCAGCCGCGCTCGCCGACCGCCGCACCTACGGCACCGAGCTGGAGCACCTCCGGCCCCGGTGGCGCTCGCTAGCGGGGGCTGGACTGGGCGGCATAAGCGATGAGCAGCAGGCTCGCGCCAACTTGTAGGCGGCGACTACAGCCCCATCCGGGGGCCCACAGCCGGATCCACCTACGCGGAACTGGCCTGCGGGCCGTCAGGAAAATGCCAAGGCGTGAGACTGGGCGGCTGTGCCATCGACCTGAGACAGGTGAAGAACCGCAGGTCGATGGGCACGGCCTGTGCCACGAGCGGCGAGACCCTACACGAACCGCGGGGTCTCTCGTTGACTCACGCCTGATGGCTGATCGGCCACGGAACCCCAGTTGCTCACCCTCAAACGACGCCCGAGTTTTCCACCACTGTCGACGCCCGAGCCGCCAGAGCCGTGTCTGACACAGGACTTGGACGACGGCGGGTGATGTCAGCGCCGAGCTCTAGGATCCCGGCATGATTTCCCCGGAGAGCATCGAGCGGATCATGACGCGGATCGAACTCGAGGGGGACGGTGAGTTCTGCGGCTGTGGAGCATGGGCGGCCCGCCTGGTACGGGGCCGCGAGTGCCGAGGGTGCTACCGGATGCGCCGAGGCATCGAGAGGTACGGAATCACCATCCCCAAGTACAACGCCATCTGGCGCGCGCAGAACTTCCGGTGCGCCCTCTGCGGGGACAATGAGGAACCCTGTGACGGCGGCATCCCTCACGTCGAACCACGCCCCTGGCAAATCGATCACGACCATTACTGCTGCGGCATCAAGGGTTCCAGCAACCGATGCTGCGTTCGCGGGATTTTATGCCTCACGTGCAACCTGAATGAGCTGGCGCAATATGAGCGCAAGCGCCGTCGCGGCGCTGGCTTCCCGATCCCAGTCATCGACGCCTACCTGGCCAACCCGCCGGCGCGCCGCCCGGAAGCCCGTGTCATCCGCGGCCGTGACGACGCCTACCTGCCGACATCTTGGGCCTTCCTGCACGATGAGCAGGTGGTCAAGCACGGGTATGTGAGGTGGTGAGCCTCCTCCGTTGGTTCCCCACCACCTCGCGGGGTGGTGGGGAACCATCCCTCGCCGGGTACCCCTCAGGGCGGATCCAGGTCCGATTGCGAACGTTCGGGTGATGCCTCGGCGCGTCATCACATCGATGAGGGCCTGCTCCCGGTCGGTGTGATCGGATTCGGAGCGGTGGGCCCGGCGGGGTCCCTGCCCTGTGCTCGACCCGACATCGAGCACGCCGTGGAGAAGCCAACTCGGCCGGCGCCGCTGCGTGGTCCGCATGTTCCTCGTGGCTCTCCGCCGCGCGTGCTGTGTCGGGACGGCTCCGCGGTGTTGAGGAGCGTCGAGTTATGAAGGCAACCGCCGTCGAACGCCGGGCCGAAGTGCTGCGTCTGTACACCGGGATGTCCTGGCAGTCCGCCCGGCGCCGGGTCGAGGCCGCCACGCCCGGCTCCTTGCTGATCCCGCAGCCGGACGCCGACCAGATGCTGCTGGAGGCCCGGGTGATGGCCGCACTGGCCTGGCGTCGGATCACCACTGTGCACCCATGGGGCATCAAGTACGTCGACCCGCGCTCCGACCGCCTCCTGATCCGATTCGAGGCCGACCTGGCCGAGCGGCGCGACCCGGAGGAGTCCCAGGCCCTGGACCTGGCCGAGGCGCTACTGCCGCGCGCCGACGAGTACGGCGACGTCAAGGGGGTGCCGGGGGCCCGTACCCACGTCGAGGACGGTCAGGTTGTGCTGCGTGTGCCGGACACGTCGGCCTCCGTCACTCTGCTGGGTCTGGACCCCGACGAGTGGCTGCGCGCGGTCGACGTCCAGGACCGGCGGCTGGGCGCCTACGGCATGACGCCGTGCCACCGCGACCGGGCCGCCCGGTGGCACCCGGCCGAGCGTCCCTACCGGCGGCCGGGCCGCCGGGGCACCGCAGCGTCGGCCTGGCTGACCAGCGGGCTGCTGCGCCGTGCCGGCCTGATCCGCACGCTGGGGGCGCCGCTGGCCGTGACCGGCTGGCTCGGCAACCACGAACGCGGCGGTGGCGAACGCTGGATCATCGACCCCACGTTCGCGGAAGGTTCCGGTGCCACCGGCCACCGGCGGCTGATGGCACTGCTCGCGGCGCCCGGCTGGGGCCTGCCCCTCGCCCCCGTGGACGAACACTGCTCTTGTCATCTGCCGCCCGGCTACAGCGACCAGTGCACCACCGTCGCCGCGGGCCTGGCCGAGCGGCGCGGAGTGCTGGAGGTTCGCGCCATCCAGCGCCGCGGCGACCGGCTGAAGCGGATCCAGGAGTACCGTCCGGCGACCTTCGCTGCCCAGCAGCGGCTTGCCCTCTCCGTACCGGCCTGGGTCGACCGCTGGCTCGAGCGCAGTGGATCTCCCGCCGCGAAGGCACCCGTATTGGCATAAGGCCGGAACCGGGCCGCACGTGGCGCCGCGTACGGCGGCGCACGGTGGAGCCAGCGTGACACGGCAGCAGACGAGGGCAGGCCCCTGGAATAACGTCCCAGGGGCCTGCTGTTGGGGGTGATCTTCGGCTAGATGGTCTCGCTGGCGTCGTCCGGCTCCGGCGCGACCACCCCGCGACGGCGGGTGACGACCAGAGCGACGGCGCCGGCGGCAACGAGGAGGCCGGCACCTCCGGCGATCCACGAGGTGGTGTCCGCGCCGGTGTGGGCGAGGGAACCGGTCGGGGTGGCCGGCGTGGAGTCGCCGGTCGGGGCTGCGGATGCGGATGCGGTGGACGACGAGGTGGCGGGCGCGACCGTGGCCACGCTGGGCGAGGAACCGGTGCCCGGCTTGTTGGTGCCCGTCGGCATAGTAGGAGTGGACGGGGTGCCGGTGGGCTTGTGCATCGGCTTGTCCGAGGGGGCGGGCTTCGGCGGATTGGCGGTCCTCGCGTTGGTGACGGTCACGGTCACCTGGGCACCGGGGCCGGCGGTGAACGTCTTCGACGGCTTGAAGAGGTCGTAGCCGGCGGGGGCCTTGGTCTGCTTGACCCAGAACTGCGTCTTCCGGCTCGACACCGGCAGTTCCCCGGAGGCCGTGCCCCCGGCCCCGGTGGTAAAGGTCAGGAGCGTGGAGTCGCCGGTGCCGATGTTCACGGTGGCGCCCGGCAGGAGCTTGCCGGTCTTGCTGTCCTTGGCCTGCAGGAGGACCTTGGCGGCCTTGAAGGGGTCGTTGATGGTCAGCCGGGTGGTCGCGCCCGGTGTGACGATGACGTCCTGGTCGGCCACAACATCGTGGAGCGGGCTGCCGGAGGCCGTCTCCTTGAGTCGGTAGATGCCCGGCGCGAGGTCGGGGGCCGATCCGGATCACCGCTCGCGAGGCCGGCATCCTGCAGACCTTCCCCGGCGACTACCCGTGGGCCGGGAACAAGGGGCAAGTTTTCGGTCAGATCGGCAACGCGGTTCCGCCCTTGCTCGCCGGCCACCTCCTCGCCCCGCACCTCGGCATCACCCTCGACCCCAACGACTTCGCCCTGGGCGCTTGATATCCCACAGCCCCGATCCCGACGAGGACGGCCTCGGCGAGCCGTTCCCGGCGCCGAACCCGGTGTTCCACGCCGAGCAAGCCCTCCTCGGCGCCCTCATCCTCGATCCCCAGCGTCTCGGCGCGTGACCGGGGTCTGCGCCGACTCGTTCTCCACCGCCGCGCACGCCGCCCTGTTCACCGCGATCAACGCCCTGCCGCGGCCCGACCCGGCCGAGCACACGAAGAGCACCACGTGGCTCAACCAGGTGCTCGCCGCCGCCCGCGACCAGGCGCGCGGGCTGACCGCCTCCTACCTGCACACCCTCATCCAGGTCTGCCCCTGGCCGAGGCACGCGCCGACCTACGCGCGGATGGTCGAGGCCGAACACGCCCGCCGCCGGCTGCGGGCCGCCGCCGAACACTTCGTCCAGACCATCCACGACGCTTCCCTCCCGCACCCCGTCCAGACGGCGCTCGCCGAGGCCGACGCGCTCGCCGCGGTCGTGGACGACATCGCCATGCGCTTCCCACCACGCGCCGGCGTCCTGCCCCGCACCCCGGCCTCCCCACCGGTTAACGTCCCCGACTACGCCGAAGCGGCGGAGGAGGAGCAGCTGCTGCTCGCGACCGCCACCGCCCACCCCTCCGACATCGAGTCCGTACGGTGGCTACTGCCCGAGGACTTCACCCAGCCCCTGCACGCCGACCTGTGGCAGTGCCTCACCACCCTCACCCGCCGCCAGGAGCCGGTCGACCCCGTCACCGTCCTGTGGGAAGCCCAACAGCGCGGCCTCCTGCACGACGGGAGCGAGCCGAGCGACGTACTCCGTCTGCTCGCCGAACCCGCCGGCTCCGTCGAACACTGGAGTCAACGCGCCCTCACGCGCTCGCTCCTGGCCACCGCCGACCACACGGGCCGCCGCATCCAGGCATACACCGACGACCCGACGAACACGCCGTTCCAGCTCGTCACCGGTGCCCGCCGGTCCCTCGCCGACATCGGCGCCATCCGCACCCGCTGGCAGCACGCCAACGGGCACCCGCTCCCCCAACGACCGCAGCACACGCCCACCACACGCGCCGGCCCCTCGACCCGCCGCGCCCCCGCCACCTCACAGCCACCTGTGCGCCCCACCGCCGCCCGGGCCGCCGGCCGAACCCCGTAATCCGAAGGGCCGCCTATGCCGTACGCCTCCGCCGACGCCCACGTCCGCTCCACCCTCCACCCGGACCACCACCCCGCCGTCATCGCCACCACGTCCGGGCCGACGAGCGATGCCGCCCGCTCCCACCTGCACGACCTCGGCTTCCGCAGCACCAGCCCGACCACCATGGTCCTGGCCCGCATCGACCGCGAGGAGCCCTACTACACCGTCAAGGCCGACGAACTGCCCCATGTGCACGAGTTCACCGCCGTTCTCAAGCCGCGAAGCTGTTGTAGCGGACGCGTGCTTGTTGCTGAAGAAGACGACGTAGTCGCCAACTCCGTTGGCTGGCATGTATATCGGTACGACCTTGAACGTTCGTCGACGGCGCTGCCTGAGGGCTTGTCGGCGTATGGACCTGATCCGCGGTCGTGGGTGGAGAGGCTTGGCGGGAGACATGGCCAGCGCTTTCTCCTGGGCCCGGATGGGTTGCCGGATCTGCGCGTGAACGCGTTCTTCGCGTCACCCGGTATGAGGAATCTGTCAGAGCTGACGAATCGGGACTACGCGTACTCGCTGGCTCTGTGGCTCAACTTTCTGCTGGTGCTGCGGCGAGGCTGGTGGGAGGCGACCGAAGAGGACGCCGCGGAGTTCCAGTTCTGGAGGCTGACCGACCCGGGGAACGACCGGACGGTGCGGATGTCGTCGTTCGCGCGGGATGTGGCCGGCTGCAGGAAGTTCTACCGCTGGGCTTGTAGGCGCTACCAGGTGGTGGACCCCTTCGACGAGATGAAGTACGGCCGAGGGCGGCGGCAGGAGAACGTGAAGTGGCTCGACCCGGCAGCGATCCGGCGCTGGCGGGACCTGGGGGTGCGTGGTCGTGGGCTTGACGGCCGGGTTGACCGGCGCTGGCGGGGCCGCAACGACCAGCGCGACGCCGCGTTCGTGGACGGGCTGTACTGCACGGGTCTGCGGCTGACGTCGTGGGCGAGCGTAGTGCTGCCCGAGCTGCCCCGCATCGCTCCTGGCCGCGGGTACCTCACCTGCACGCTGGCCGACCAGTGCGCAAAAGCCGGCTACGGCTACACCTACTGGATGCCCAGGTCAGTGGCCACCGAGGTGCACGCCTACTGCGAGGGTGCGCGGGCCCAGGCGGTCCGGCGGGCCCGCGTCTCGGGGCGGTACGAGACGGTCCGCGGCGTGAGGGTGGTCCGGTTGCGCGGGCGGGGCAAGGGCGTCGAGATCCCGGACGGCAAGGGCAGCTGGAGCGTCCACGCGTGGAGCGAGCTGTCTCCGCAGGTCAGACAGGGTCTGTTCGTGGAGACTCGCAGGCTTACCTGGCTCCGGCCCCACGACAGGACGATCCTGTCGCCCTCGGCCATGCCGTAGTAGGCGGGGATCGAGACGGCCACGTCACTGGTGGCGGCGGCGAGGTCGAGCGCGCCGTCCGGCGCGTCGGCGACACGGGTGCGGGAAGTTCCTCGGCCATGGCAGCAGGGCCCCTTTCGCTACGGCCGGCGCAACGAGGGCCGCCGGACGGCGGTACGAGCCAGCCAGAGAAGATCATTATCTTCGGGTTCCGGCGCCTGCGGACCTCAATCGCCCAAGCGGTCAAGAGCTGATGGCAAACAGTCAAGATCGCTTGTCAGCGAACAGTGGCACGACCACCGTCAGCGACACCACGATGTGTACGTGCAAGGGCTCAGCCCTTTGGGATAGTGGTTACTCGTTGCTGATGGACAACTACTCTCAGTGGAGCTGGAATGTCGCAGACCCAGAACGCCGCAGTGGTCGAGCCGGACCCGGGCCTGAGTCTCGCCGAGATCTGGGCGCCGATCTCGGAGAACAAGAACAAGCTCGTCCAGGAGGACTACGGTCTCGATCCCAAGGCAGTCATCGCTCTGGACGAGGAGCGGCAAGGGGTCGGCGACAGGATCAGCCTGTACTGGGGCGACGGTGCCACCGTCCCGGAGGTCGAGTACGAGCTGACCGTGAGCGACCTCCACCGTCACGAGGCCGGGTTCGAGGTGCCGTGGCCGTCCATCGAGACTGCGGGCAAGGGTGACATCGCGGTCTGGTACACGGTCACCCCCGAAGACGCGGACACCCCCGCGCGCAAGTCCGCCAGGACCTTCGTCACCGTCGAAACGGTGGCCCGGCCCATCGAAACCGACACCGACACGGAAGCCGACTGACTTCCCCTGCCCGACGGGTGGCGAGAGTACCGGGACCTGACGGCCCGGCGCTGCGGATGCAGGCCGGGCCTACCCGCGTCCCTGCGCATCCCCGACGATGGTCGCGCGGCATCAGACGCCCAGCAAGCGACTTCAGTAGCTGTTGTCGTTCCGATCTTTAGGGGTGGGCGTCGAAGAGGAGTCTCGATCGGGTGATCGCAGCTGGCTGCGGGCATGAAGGCAGGGCCTCTTGGTAGCTCGGGGCTGCGAAGCCGACCGAGATCCAGGAGACCCTGTTGCCGCAGTTGTACGTGCTCGCGCCATTGAAGTTCAACTCGGCTTTTCTGTCGTGTGATTGTGCCGATCACCGGTTCGGGAACGCGGTCGATCATCTGGAACGTGTTCGGAGTATCCCTCGGACAGGACGGACGCGGAGTGGGCTCTGGTCCGGCCGCTGCTGCCGGTGCCGGGCTGGATGCGGGGCCGGGGCGGGCAGCCGGAGGCGTACTGCCACCGGACGGCACCGGATGCGATCCGGTGTCTCGTGGACAACGGGATCAAGTGGCGGGCGATGCCGTCCGACTTCCCGCCGTCGGACCGGGTCCACGCGTTCTTCCGTCGCTGGCGCGACCACCTGCTGGTCAGGGAGTTCCCCGACCGGCTGGGCGACCGGGTCCGCCAGAAGGCGGGCCGGGATGCGGAGCCGACGGCCGGCGTGATCGACTCGCAGTCCGTCAAGGCGGACGCTGTTGTCGGCACGGACAGCCGCGGCTTCGACAGCGGCAAGCTGATCAACGGCCGCAAGCGGCACGTCGTGGCCCCGGTGGGCGCTGCGGTGTCACAGGGCGTGGTCTTGTTCTGTGGCGTAGGTGGCGTCGCAGACGGCTTGGAGTCTGCTGGTGCGCTGGAGTGGGAGTGCGGCGCCGCCGAAGGGGCCGCCGGAGTGGCCGGTGCCGCCGTGGGTGGGCAGGACGGGGATGTTGCCGCTGTGCGTGTCGTTGATCTTCAGGATGCCGCCGTTGCGTAGTTCGTTGGAGAACCGTGCGATGACGTCGGGGTCGGCCGCCCACAGGGAGTTGCGCAGTCCGTAGGGGTTCGCGTCGAGGAACGCCAGTGCCCCGCGGAGTAGTTCGGCGTCGGGGGCCGGGTCGGGCACGACGAGTTTCAGGAGCGGGAAGAACGTCTCCTCGTAGACGCCGGGGATCGCCGACGCCGTCTGGAGGCCGTCGATCCGGATCACGGTGGGCTGGATGAAGATGCCGTCCGTGGCCGGCCGGCCGGTGTGGTCCCACTGGGCGCCGCCGGTCACGACCCGGGCGCCGACCGCCGTCGCCTCGCGCAGTGCCTGCCGGAACTTGGGAGCCTTGAACACGGGCGAGAGCAGCACCTGCGGATCCTCGGGGAGCCCGGGGCGTAGTGCTTCGGCCTGTTCGACCACTGCGGCGATGACTCGGTCGGCGATGTCCGGATGCACGATCGCATAGCGGGGCACCATGCAGATCTGCCCGGAGGCGTGGAAGCATTCGGCCAGCGCGCGGGCCGCCTGGGCGGGATCCGCGTCGCGCCAGATCAGCGCGCCGTCGTTGCCCGACAGTTCGAGCACCGGCTTCTTGCCCCGTGCCAGGCATTCCGCCGCGAGTGCCAGGCCGCGCCTGGAGGAGCCGAAGTAGAAGATGGTGTCGACGTCGGGGCTCTCAAGCCAGGAGCGCAGCGTCTCCTTCGTATCACCGCACAGCACGGACAGGACGCCCGGCGGCGCGCCGACCTCGGCCAGGGCCGGGGAGACGATCTCCTGATAGAGGAAGGCCAGCGCCAGCGGGCTGCTGCGCGGCGCCCCGACCACCAGGGCGTTCCCGCCGGCCAGCGCCCACACGCCGAGCGAGCCGGCACTGGCCGGGGCGTTCTGCGGGGGGCTGAGGGCGACCACGCCGTCGGGCTGGTAGTGCAGGCGCACGGTGCGGTGTCCGACCCGCGTCTCGTGCTCGGCGGTGCTGCGGGCGAAGGCGATCGAGTCCTGATGTGAGCCTTCGAGCATTCCGGACAGCTCCCACCGGGCCACCGGCAGCGGGTGGCCCTCGGCGACGCACAGGTCGACGAACTCCTCACCGCGGCGGGCCAGACGGCGATGGAATGCGGAAACCAGCGAAAGGCGCTGGTCGAGCGGTACGCGGGCCCACGCGGGCTGAGCGGTGCGCGCGGCACGCAGTGCGCGGGCTAGCTGGTCCGGGCGGGCCAGTGCGACCCGCCCGGCCAGCCGGGGGTCTCCGCAGTCCTCGCCGTCGGCCTGGCCGCGCTCGCGCTGCAACACCATGCGGCCGACGGTGAGTGGATCTCGGATCAGGGCGCTCGCGCGGGCCGTGTACACCCAGTGGTCGGTTGCGTCAGGTACGCCGCCGACCAAAGGCGGATAGGAGCGGATCACGACGCGCCGAACAGCAGGTCACCGGAGGCCTCC
Source organism: Streptomyces sp. NPDC004788 (assembly GCF_053601115.1). NCBI lineage: Bacteria > Bacillati > Actinomycetota > Actinomycetes > Kitasatosporales > Streptomycetaceae > Streptomyces > Streptomyces sp. NPDC004788. Next base: position 13,118 of record NZ_JBSGBF010000102.1, on the reverse strand, counting down.
TGGCCCTCTCCGGTGTAGAACTGTCGTGCGGCCGCGTCGATCCGATCGATGCTCACCGCGCCACGGCCTTCGGCGTCCAGGCGTTGGAACGCGGCCTCCACCTCGTCGTCCGGGGTGCCCAGGGCCGCCTGCAGCGCACGGAACTCCGTCGGGGTGATCGTCCCGTCGCCGTCGGCGTCGGCCAGTTCGAGCACGGCGCGCACCGCGGGGCGGAAGGTGCGCTCGTAGCCGCCGTCCTCGTGCACGAAGGCGCCCGTCATGCCGCGGTGGTACTCCTGCGGGCTGATACGTCCGTCGCCGTCGATGTCGCACTGCGCACGCAACGCCTCCCAGACGTCGAGCACGGTGCCCACGAGCGCCTTGCCCTTGGCGGAGGTGGGGCTGCTCTCGCAGGCGGAGAGCACGCGCACGCCGAATGCCTCGAAGTCCGTGCGCTCGATGTAGCCGTTGCCGTCCAGGTCGAGCTGCTGCTCGAACGCGCGCTGGTGCTTGGATTCCAGGTGTGCACTCATGATCGTGTACTGCCTTTCTCTCAGGATGATGTGACGGCGTGCTCCCCCGTGGGGGCACGGTGATACTCAGATGCCGATCCCGTCCTGCATGGGGGCACCGAGGAACTCAGGGGTGTATCCGAAGGCGTCGACCAGTTCCTGCGCGCTCTCGGCCAGCTCGCGATGGCCGTGTTCGAGGCGTTCGCGCGCCGCGTTCCAGGACTGCGGGTCCAGGAGCCGGTGCGCCAGGTACCAGTCGGCGTGCCGCAGCACCGCGCCCAGGCCGTAGTGCTCCAGGACGCGCCGCGCCGCGTCGGCGCCGCCGGCCGGGATCCGTTCGCCGAGGCTGCGAAACGCCTCGGCGTCCGCGTACGCCAACGCGGCGTCGCGCAACGCCTCCGCGGCCGTCTCGCGTCCCGACGCCCGGCCGCCGGCCCGGTGGATCCGGGCCGCTTCGCCGAGCAGACCGCGGACACGGGCCTGCAGCAGGGACCTCAGCCGCGCGGCGTCGAAGGCCCCTCCAGACGGTGAGGGGCCATGCTCGTCGAGCGGGCCGAGGTGGGCTGGAGGCCGGGCGGCCAGCAGGCGGCCGAGCGCGAGGGCGATCACCTGGTTGTCGCCCTCGGCCGTCACCGCGCCGTGCGCGATGCCCAGGTACTCGGCGATACGGTTGCCCAGCAGCATCCCGCGCGCCCCGGCCCGCTCCCGGCATTCGTCGATCACCGACAGGGCCGTGTAGGAGGCGTGGACCTTCACGCTGTTGACCATGAGGGTGCGTTCGGGCTCCGCGATGCCCGCGGCCCAGCGGTCCTTGGCGTCGTTGACGAGGGCGGTGGCCGCGTACACCCGGCTCAGACAGGTCATCAGGGCCGCGCGGTGGTTGCGCTGGGACAGGGCGGGCACCGCCGCCCAGGCCGCGCCCCGCGTCATCCGGCGCAGGGAGTAGCGCACGGTGATGGCCAGTGACGCGCGGGCGGTGGCCAGCGCCATGCTCGGCAGCAGAATCCGCCCGAGCTTCAGGCAGTCCAGAGTGAGCCAGAACCGGCCGAGGGAACCGGGCTCGGGCCTGCGGGGATCGGCGTCGGCACCGGCCGGACGCGGCCCGGCCAGCCAGTGCGTCCGCGGCACCACCACTCCGTGGAACCCGGTGCGCGCGTAGTCCATGCCCCCGGCCAGGCCCCGCGACAGCGGGGTGACGGAAACCCCCGGGACCGGCCCGTCCTGCGTGGCGATACGCACCAGGAAGGCGTGCAGCGGACCCCGGTCCCGCCCGCCCGCCCCGGCCGGCGGGTCCAGCCGGGCGAGCACCACCGCGATCTTCGCCACCCCCGGATACGCCGCCGTCGACATGACCTTGTACGCTGCCGCGTCCGGGCTCGTCAGGACGAACGAGTCCGTCGCCTCGTCGTACCGCGCCCGGGTCCTGATCGAGGTCAGATCGTTTCCGGTGGTGCCCTCCGTCGCCATGAGCAAGCCCACCGAGCGCATGCCGTCGAGCTCCGCGAGCAGGTCCCGGGTGTACTCGGGCCGCTGGGACAGTCCCACGATCGAGGCGACGCACAGGTTGTAGTGGACGCTCATCAAGGCCCCGGCCGTCGGCTCGGCGACCGCCGCCCAATCGTGCACGGCGCACAGCCGGTGTACATCGCGGACGATCACGGACGGCGGGTCTGTCGAGGCGCACAGCGCGCGCATTACCGCGTAGGAGCGGGCCGTCGCCGCCTCCGGAGCAAGCCCCGTCCGGGAGCCACCGGCGATCCGCGAAAGCAGACCGGGAAGCTCACCATCGAGGTCGGCGCTCTCACCCGATAAGACGATTCCGCGCATGGCGTCCGTCAGCGTGCCTCCGCATCGCGAGGACGCGGGTTCCACCGAGATCGACATTCACCCCAGCCCTCCCCCAGAGACGATCCACTCTCTTCAGTACGGAGAGGCGCACCCTGGCGTATCAACGGCGCCAAAGTACCCGAATCCGCAGCGGCCTTGAGCGCACAGGAGCGTCGATCAATTACGTTCATCCCGCCGTGTGACTGTCTCGCGCACCGGTTCGGGAGCGCCGCGGACAACGGGACGCGTGAATGGCGTTACCCGACAGATATGACGGACGCGCAGGGGGCCGTGGTCCGACCTCTGCTGCCGGCGCCGGGCTGGCTGGACGGACGCGGTGGGCAGCCCGAGGCTTAATGCTGTGAAGATGGCCGCCGTTCGATGATCGACGAATTTTCTGCGTCATTCATCGCTGGCGGCCAGCCAACCAAGGCGCCACCCTGCTTAGACAGTCGGCCAGTTGGTAGCGAAGGTGATGAACCACCTGTCATCAGCCTTTAAGACGTCGTTTCTTATGGCGTGATCGTTCGTTGAGCCGTGCATGGCGGATCTCGTGGAGCGACTGGTGCCGGACGAGTTGTGGGTGCTGTTCCGGCGGGTGGTGCCACCGACTGAGGTGATACGTCCGCAGGGCGGTGGCCGACGCCGGGCCGGTGACCGCGAAGCCCTGGCGGCGATCATCTTCGTGGCGACGTCGGGCTGCACCTGGCGGCAGCTGCCGCCGGTGTTCGGCCCGGCCTGGCAAACGGTCTACCGACGCTTCGCCCAGTGGAGCCGGGACCGGGTCTGGGCCCGGCTCTACCGGGTGATCCTCGACGAACTCGGAGCACGCGGCGAACTGGACTGGTCGCGGTGCGCGATCGACTCGGTCAGCCTGTGGGCCGCAAAAGGGGGCCGCTGACGGGACCGAATCCGACCGACCGCGGCAAGCTGGGATCGAAGATCCATCTGATCTGTGAGCGGAACGGACTGCCGCTGTCTCTGGGTATCTCCGGCGCGAACATGCACGACAGTCAGGGTCTGGAGCCGCTGGTGCGGGGCATTCCGCCCATCCGGTCCCGTCGCGGGCCCCGGCGTCGGCGGCCGGCGAAACTGCATGCGGACAAGGGCTATGACTACGACCACCTGCGGCGACGGCTCCGTCAGCGGGGCATTTGTCCTCGCATCGCCCGCAAGGGCGTCGAGTCCTCGCAGCGGCTGGGCGGGCATCGGTGGGTGGTCGAGAGAACCGTGTCCTGGCTGACCGGCTGCCGACGGCTCCACCGGCGCTACGAACGTAAGGCGGAGCACTTCCTCGCCTTCGTTGGCATAGCCGCAGCCCTCATCGGCTACCGCCGCTTAGCCAGCCTTCTCACGGCCTGAGCCGGTTCTGCTGTACGTCGAAGCAGATCAGGCCCATGGACTCCGCGACGGCCGCCGCGTAGGCCGACGCCTCCTCGGCCATGCTCCACCGCATGGGGAAGTAGATCAGCGGACCACTGGCCTCGCCGATCAGCGGCCCGGTGGACCAGGGCGAGGTGTCCTCCTCGTGCTCGGTGAGGTCGCACCACCGCTCAAGCAACGCGGCCACGTAAGCCGCGATGCGCTCGGACGGAGGCTCTTCCACCTCGCTGTCGATGTAGCGGTCGTACAGGTCGTTGAAGACCCGGCCGGCGGTCTTGTCATCCGCTGGCCTCTCGCCTTCCCAGACAGCAAGGTCGTAGCTCATGTCAGGAGGCTCTCATGCCGCTCTGACAGCCATAAGAAACGACGTCTAAGGGGAACAAGTGTCCATCTTCACCGCCACTCTGGTAGCCGAGAACAGCGACAAGGTCGCGTCCGTCCTCGCCGAGAGCACCGACAACGGGGCCGAGGTCGTGCAGTGGGACTACGTCCAGGGCAAGAAGAACCAGATCTGGAACCTGGAGCCCACGACGGACGGCTACTACCTGGTCCGCGCGGCCCACAGCAACAAGGTCCTGTCCGTGCTGGCCGGTAGCACCGACAACGGCGCCAAGCTCGTGCAGTGGGACGACGTGGACAAGGACAACCAGCACTTCCGTCTCGGTTGACGCCTGTCCGGCGGGCCGCTAACGGATCCACAGCCGGATCGAGGCGAGGGTGGCCGTGCCCTGGAGACGTACGCCCTCTTGTCGTATCTGGTGGCTATGGCCCGAAAGCCCTTGAGGGCGTTGATGGTCCGCTCGACCTCATTCCTGCGGGCATAACGGGTCCGGTCGAATCCGGCGGGACGACCGCCCCGGCTACCAAGCCGCTGGCGGTTGGCCCGCTGGTCCCGGCGTTCGGGGATCGTGTGCCCGACCTGCCGTCGTCGCAGATAACGGCGATTCCGACGGGAGCTGTACGCCTTGTCCCCGCACAGGTGGTCAGGGCGTGTCCGCGGGCGGCGCCCACCGGCCGGTCGCGGGACGCGGACACGGTCGCTTCGGCCTGGACGACCCGCAGAACCTTCTCCCACGTGCCGTCCGCCGACCACCTGCGATGCCTGCCGTGGCAGGTCTTCCACTTCCCGAACCGTGAGGAAAGATCACGCCACGGAATCCCGGTCCGCTGCTGGAAGCGGCCCTACACCTCAGACCACGAACGCATGGAAGCGTTCACCGACTGGCTCCACTGGTACAACCACCACCGACCCCACACCGGCATCGGCGGCCAAACACCCGCCAGCCGCGGCACCAACCTCTCCAGACAGCACACCTAGATACCGTAGTCAGCGCACACAGCGATCTCTCGGACGGACGCACTCGAGTCGCCACAGTGCCTCGCCGCTACGCTTCGTGACGTTCCGAGCCAATCCGGTTCCCGCGTTTGCGTCGCTGCCCCTGTCGCTGCAGCGATGTGAACCAGCACCGTTCGAAACCCGTGCTGGTTCGGTGCTGACTTCGTGGCCTTGGCCGCGGAAAAACCGCAGGTCCTAGCCCTGATCGAATGAGTTGTCGTACCACTCGATGGTGGTGCCGATGAGGCTGGCGGCGACGATGCGCTTGAGGGAGGCGGGGGGCGTGGGGGCGTGTGTTGCGGCGGCCATGTGCACCACTTCCGAGCGGGTGACGGGGACTGTTTCGTGTCGCCACACCGTAGGAAGGCGCAGGTCAGCCGCGTATGTGGTGGGACACCATAGTTCGCGGGGCGGGAGTGCGGGCGCGCACCATGACAGGCTCATCGGAAGCCTTCGGAGGCGGTCGAACGCATTCCGGATAACGGTTGGCGGCCCCCAAAGAGGGGTGACGGGCACCGTCGCACCCGCTGGACGGGTCCATCCGCCCGGTGCCGCCCTGCGGCGGTGCTCAGCGGCTCGGCGACCGCCGCCTACACCGTCCTCCGGGACGACACCGTCACCGTCTCCGCCGTCTGCGTACGCCGCCACCTGGCCGAAGGTCATCGAGCACGGCCCAGCCGCGACGCTGGCCGAACTCTCCGCTCGCGCCGACGCCATCCGCCTGGGCGACGCCGCCCATCTGATGAACGCGGCCGTCACCGCCCTGCCCGCACCGCAACCGGCCGGCATGCAGGACCGCAGCTGCGGCAGGCTCTGGCCGTACCGCGCTGCGGGCCCAGGTCCCGACCCGAGTACTACAGCGGCGGGATCTTGCTGATGCGATCGGCTCGCTCCGTTCGGGCGCAGGGCGCCGGCAGGAGGTCGCCGCGCCGCCGGCAGTGGCTGACGGCGGCTGCAGCCTGGTGCTCGACTCGTCGTCGCCGCCCCGCGATACCGGCCCCGCCTCCCGGCGGGCGGCATCAGCGCCAAAGGAAACCACATCTCATGCCGCGCCAAACGGCGCCCACCGAGGTCGGTAGGTGCCCCTGCCGTTCAACGCCGGCATCTGCGGGCGGGGTCAGCCGAACAGCTGGGAGCCGAGGGGGTGTTGCCGGTCGAAGCCGGGGAGGATCAGAAAGGTCGCGCTGGCGGTCGTCGTGGTGAATCGCAGCAGCGCGTCGGAGGTTTCCATGTGGGTGAGGGTGGCGGTGAAGGTCCGCAGTTCGTTCTGGAAGCTGATGAAGAGCAGGCCGGGGGCGGGATCGTCGATGCTGTAGGAACGGCGGAGCATGAGGCCGGTGCCGACCACGGTGGGATTCGCCCTGCGCGCGTGGGCGTCCGCGGGGACCAGATAGCGTCCGTCCGGCGTCTTGGCGCCGAGGTCCGGACCTGACGCCACGGGGCCGCCCGACAGGGGGACGCCGCTGGCCCGATGCCGTCCGAAGACCGCCTCCTGCTCGGGTACGGAGAGGGCGGCGAACCGCGGCAGGTCGAGTTCCATGCGCCGCAGCACGGCAAGGGTGCCGCCGGCGACCGCGGGTGGCCCGGCCAGCCACAGGTCGCGCTGTTGTTCGGCGCTCGTGTGCGGGCCCACGATGCCGTCGATGAAACCGAGCGGGTTGCGGGGCGCGGTCAGACCGTTGCCGACGGGGACGTTCGTACCCCGGCGCGCCGACTGCCGCCAGCGTTCCTCGACGCGTTCTCCGGCCTGGTCCAGGAGTGCGGCGGCGACCACCGGCAGGAGCAGCGCGTCGCCGGCGCAGATCTGGATCAGCAGGTCACCGCCCCGAGCCCGCGGCGCGATCCGCTCGCGGGTGAACCGGGGCAGGTCCGCAGCTCCGGGCAGTGCGGCACCGACCGCGCGGACCAGCCGGGGGCCCACGCCGAGGGTCACGGTGAGGTCGCCCGGCGGCAGGCCGAGCAGCCGTGGGTCGGTCCCCGCGATGAGTGCGCCGACGGCCTGGCCGAGTTCGGCGAGCAACGGACCGGGGGCCACGCCGGCGCCGAGGTCGGCCACCACCGCTAGGAGGTTCGGCTGGGCCGGTTGCGGGAGCGTGATGCCCGCTTGGTGGCGGCCGGTCGGCGACACCCGTGCGCCTGAGGCGGGTGAAGGGGGCCGGCTCGGCCGAGCCGTGGGCGATTCGCACCCCGCCGTGAGCCCGGTGGCCGCTGCGGCCCCGGCAGCACCGATGAACGCGCGGCGTGACGGACGGGAGTCGGCTCGGCCCATGGAGTGCAGCGTGCCACACCGGAATCGCGTCTGCCGGTCAACCTCCCCATTCCGAAGTGGAATTGGTCGGCATCGTGCCAGACTGGGATCATGCCTCGATTAGCTCTTCGCGTGCTGGCCGCGGTACTGGGCACGCTGACACTTGCGGTCGGCTGCAGCGACGGCGGCGGTGACGGCCAAGGCGGCGACGCCGGATCGGGCAAGGGCCGGCGCCCGAGCGGCGCCCAGGTGACGATCCGGGTCCCTGGCGATGCCCCGACGATCTCTGCTGCCGTGTCGTTGGCGCGGCCCGGTGACCTGGTGCTGGTCGCTCCGGGCGTCTACCACGAGTCGGTCAGGGTCTCCACGCCTCGCGTCACCCTTCGTGGGGAGTCCCGCGCCAAGGTCGTCATCGACGGGCGGCTGCAACAGCCGAACGGTGTCGTCGTCGCGGCGCCCGGGGTGGCCGTCGAGAACCTGACCGTGCGGAACAACACGCAGAACGGCGTACTGGTCACCGGTTCGGCGAAGGCGGCGGCCGCCGGGCTGCCCGGGCGAGGCGGCGGCTACGACACCGGAGACGAACCCGTCACCTTCGTCAAGTCGTTCCTGGTCTCGCACGTGACCGCGACCCGCAACGGGCTGTACGGCATCTACGCGTTCTCCGCGCAGAACGGTGTCATCGAGCACTCCTACGCGTCAGGCGGGGCCGACTCGGGGATCTACGTCGGACAGTGCAAGCCCTGCCGCATCGTGGTGCGGGACAACATCGCCGAACTCAACGCGGTCGGTTACGAAGGCACCAACGCCGGCGGGGACATGTACGTGGTCGGCAACCGCCTGGTCGGCAACCGGGTCGGCCTGACCACCGGCTCCGACCACCAGGAGAAGCTGCTCCCGCAGCAGGGCGCCGTCATCGCGGGCAACCTGATCGCCGCCAACCAGCAACGGGCCACCCCGCAGCAGGCCGACGGCGGGTGGGGCATCGGCATCGGCGTCGACGGCGGCAGCGACAACCGGTTCGTCCGCAACCGCATCGTCGACAACAGCAACGCCGGACTGGTGATCACCGCGACCTCGGACATCGCCGCGGTCGGCAATCAGATCACGGACAACACGTTTACCGGTAACGGCGTGGACATCGGCTGGACCTTCCCCACCGCCGCGCGGGGACGGGGCAACTGCCTGCGCGGCAACGATCTACGCACCACAGTGCCCGCCCGGCTCGCGGCCACCGCACCCTGCCCGCTGCCGGCCACGACGCTCTCGCCGGCGGGCCGGTGGGCGGTGCCGACGGCCCCCGGCGGCATCCCGTTCACCGAGGTGGCGGCGCCCGCTCCTCAACCAGAGTTCCCCGGCGCCCTCACCGTGGGCGCCACCGTCGTCCCGGCCATGCCGGACCTGCCGGACCAGGCGGACCTGGCGGGCGTTCGGCTGCCGTCGGCGTCCCTGCTCGCGGCGGGCGCGCGGGTACGGACGTCCTGAGCGCTCCCCGTTCCCGCGACCCCGCGTCCACCTCCCGAGTGCCACTCGCCCCGAGCACCCCGAGCACCCCGAACGCTCGAGCGCCCCGAGCGCCCCGAGCGCCCCGAGCGCCCCGACCAGCGGCTATCCGTTCGGGGCGACTCCCGGTACCGGCGTGACCGGCAGGTACTCCTGGGTGTCGAATGCGATGTCCACCGGCTGTGGCGCGGAACCGACGCCCGCGCGGACCCGGTACATGGTCCCGTCCGACCCCACCCAGTAGCGCACGTTGCCCGCCGTGTCGGAGCGGTCGGGGGCGGACGGCCCGGTCATGACGTCCACCGGATGCCCGCCCACCTGGTCTCGTCCCCACCATGCGGCCCCATTCTGCGGCAGCAGTTCGGCGTTGTCGGGCCGGTCGCTGCCGAGACCGAGCGCGATGGTCAGCGAACTGTCCAGCGAGCTGCCGGAGTGCTGCAGCGGACGGCGGAACCAGCCCGTGCGGGGCGGCGAGGCGGGTGCCTGCGCCGGGGCGTTGGCCATCGGGTGGACGAACACCGAGTCGGCCGTCCACTCGATCAGCCCGTCGCTGGACGTGTCGCGCCCGGTGCCGTGCACCACGCCGTAACCGACCCTGCCCCGGTAGTCGACGGACCCGGTGACGATCAGCCCCCCGGCGGTGCCCGGCACGGTGATCGTCACCGCGCGGCCGCGCGCTTCGTAGTTGCGGAACCGCGTGATCGCCAGCCGGTTCGCCTCGTCCGAGGTCAGTGCGCGCGGGCCGCTGGGTTCGGAGCCGCCGCCGGTGACCAGGAACGCGGCACCAGCCACGACGGCTGCTGTGGCGACGGCGACCGCGACGGCCGTACGGCCTGGCCGCGCCCGTCGGCGCCGGCCCGTCGCACGGCCCGGCAGCGCCTGCTCGGTTCTTCCGCCCCGTACGCGGCTCGGTGCTGTCACTCTTCTGCCCCCACCCTCCAGCCATGACGTGATCTGCCCGGCCGCGCCATCCTGATCGCGGCCGGGCAGATCTCTGTCGTCCGGTTCGTTCAGTGCTTCCGGAGGCGGTGCTTCCGGCTCATGAAGGCGATGACCAGGCCGGCGCCCAGTAGCAGAGCGACGAGTCCGATCAGCTGCGTCACCCCGGACGTACCGGTGTGCGCCAGCGAACCCGAGTCCCCGCCGTCCGGGCCCGGGTCGTTGGCGGGCGGCGTGTGGGACGGCGGCGTCGTGGCCGACGGTGAGCTCGGGGTCGGCGTCGGGGTCGGGGTCGGGGTTGCCTTCGGGACGTAGACCCCGGCGTCGATGGTGTGATCGACCCCGCCCGGCTTGTCGGGTGCCGTGACAGGCGCGTAGCCGTTGCACAGCCGTCCGGTGGTCGACGGGGTCACGTTGGAGTCGTGCGCCCGGTTGGCGCCGGCTCGCGGGAGTGTGAACCGCAGCTCGTCCGCCGTGGGTCGGCCGGGCACCCTGCTGGTGTCCGCGGTGCACACGTCGAACTGGACCGTGTATTTCGCACCGGGTGTGAGCTGGTACGCGGCGCCGACGCCACCGAAGTAGTACTCGCCGGCATCATCGGTCTTCGTCGTGGCGACCTGCTTGCCGTCGGCGTCAAGGAGGTTGATCGTCGCCCCGGACAGCAGCGGTTCCGCCGGGTCCTGGATCCCGTTGTGGTCGCCGTCGAACCAGACGACGTTGCCGATCTGGATCGGGGCGTTCGCCGCCGCGTACGCGATGTCGCCGAGCCCGCCGGCCTTGCCGAACCCGTTCTGTTCCTGGCCGACGAACTGGTACGCGTTGGCGTTCGGGGCGTTGCCCGGTCCCTCGCCGGTCGTGATGTGGTGGTAACCGGTTCCGGCGGTTTCGATGTTGACGGTGGGGTCGAACTCCGTGCTGACGACCCAGTCCTGCTGTGGGATGTAGGCCACGGAGCCCAGCGCGTTCTCCTGGTGCGGGCCCTGGAAGAAGTCGCCCGGGAAGTACTCGACGACATCGGCGTCCTGGCCGCCGTTGTTGGCGGGGGTGGCGTGGTTGGGGCAGTCTCCGGTGCCTTCCCAGGCGTATCCACCGGTGGGAACGGCACAGGCCATGGTGATGTCACCGCCGGACATGCCGAGTTCCGGCGTGTTGTTCCCCGGGCGGGGGTCGAGTCCCTTGGCGCTGAGCACGTCCATGAAGCGGTCGCGGAAGCCCAGGATCATCGAACCGTCACGACCGAAGGCGAGCGAGGCGAGCTCCGGCTGCGGGTCGATGAAGGCGTTGCCCGCCTTCCGCTCGTCCCACGTGGCCAGACTGGTGTTCCACGGGTTCCAGTGAGTGGCCTGGGCGGCGGTGCCCGCGCCGGTGAAGACGGTGCCGCGCTTGTCGGTGAGCGTGTGGGTCAGCACCGTGGTGAACCGCTTGCCGTCGTAGGCGTAGACGACGGCCTTCAGGTCCGCGCGCTGCTGTGTGCTCTCCGCGCTGCACACGCCACCGACGTACAGCGTGTTGTCGTGGACGTCGAGACCGAACGGGCGCCAGTCGGCGGCGCTCGCGCACCCGGGGTCCGGGATCGGGGTCGTCGCCGCGGGCGCCGGTGCGGTGGCCCCTGTCGCGTCGAAGCTCACCAGGCTGCGGGTCAGCAGGTTCACCGCGTACAGCGTGGAGCCGTCCTCCGACAGGGCCAGGCCACCGATGCTCTCCTTGCCTGGCGCGTCGGTGAATCCGGGATCCTTCATCATGTCGGCGGTGTCGTGCGGCGTGAGCGCGGCGCCCGGCACCTGCGCGAACAGCTCCGGCGCGCCGGAGCCGCTGACCGGGACCGTGTAGATCGCGCCGGGGCCCTTCGGCCCGTACGGGGCGAACCGGCGGGCGAACGCGCTCTGGAACAGCCGCCCGCGGTACCTGTCGTAGGCCAGCCCGTACGTCGTGCCCACCTGAGCCTGCGTGGCGAGCGTGTCCGGACACGTCACGCCGGTGGGACAGGAGCCGCGGGTCTGGGTCCCGAACGCCACCAGCGCCCGGGTGTCGGTTCCGTTGGCGCCGTTCTGGACGGGTACGAAATACCGGGTGTCCGGCAGTGCGTAGTCGGCCGGGTCCCACACCCCCGTCACCACCGAGGCGTCCTTTCCGCCCGAGACGTCCACGAACGACGTGAAGCTGTCGAAGTGGTTCTCCGCGGTCGACGCGGGCGCAGCCCTCAGATGGCCGCTGTACGGCGCCGGAATGCTGACGTCGACGCGGTACCGGCCGCCGTTCAGCACCGCCGACCCGGACACCACCACCTTTCCGGTGGTGTCCGTGACGCCGGTGACGGCGTGCCCGGCGGGATCGGAGATCTCCACCGTCATGCCGCGCTGCGGCACGTCCATCGTCGCGTTGATCACGCCGGTGCCGAAGAAGTCGCGCAGCACCTCGACCGTCAGCGTGCCGTCCTCGGCCGAAGCAGCGGCCGGTCCGGCCGTCGCTCCCAGGGCGCCACCTGCCAGCAATAAGACGGATAACCCCACGCGCGCCAGCGGCCCCGCAAGCCTCGGGGCCGCTCGGCGCGAGTCTCTGTCGACTCGGTTCATGGCATCACTCTCCACACGCGGAAAAGGAAAAGGACCCACCGCTGCCGCGTGGACCTCTTCGTGATGATCGCTTGAGGGAATTGCGGGCGATTCGTAAAGATCGCAGGTCAGGAAAGGTGCGCGCACGTCCCGAACCGGGGGCGCGGCAGCCCCTGCACGTGCGTGTTTCCGCAGTTCAATCGCGATACCCCCACCGTCGACCGTACCGACCGCCATCGCGAGCAGCGCGCGATATTGTATGCGTCGAAGTCTCGCGGTCACCAGCAGAATCCTGGAATCCGTCGGAATTCGCGATATTCGCCACCCTCCAGAGAATTACACCCGAAAGAGTATGCGATTTCGAAGCGATGGCCGAATTCAGCCCCTTGGGCGGGGCGGCACCGCCGACTGCTCCGCGCGGTGCTCTTCTCGAACATCTTCCACCAGGGCACCCGCTATTCGACCTCCCCGCACGCGGGACCGTTCCTGGCCCGGATCGCCGTAGCCGGCCCCCGGCCCACCCGCGCCAACACGCTGTGGCTGCTCACGGGCCTGGCTGTCGACTGGCACGACGAATACACCCTCCCCCACGGCATCCCTACGACGCCGTCCAGGCCGAACTCCCCCACTTCACCCGTGGCTTGGTAGTGCCGGGCTCGTTTGTCGTAGCGGGTGGCCAGGGCCCGGTTCTGCTTGAGCCGGCTGAAGCAGCGTTCGACGACGTTGCGCCGCCGGTAGGCGGCCCGGTCGAGGCGGCAGCGGGTTTCGCCGCGGCGGATGCGTCCGTTGATCTGGTCGATCCGCTCGGGAATGGTGCAGGCGATGCCGCGTCGTCGCAG